>CAZAGR010000014.1:0-19441 GCA_964484585.1 uncultured Propionivibrio sp.
TTTTCAGACCCGCTTCCGCCGCATCACCTGGCACCTGCCGCTTGCCGCTGGAGGTGAAATTTTGACGGCACTGGATCGCGGCACGGTCATTGCCGGAGGGCGTGAAGAGCTTATTTCCGAAGTTGAGCTGGAACTGGCCGGCAGTCGCGATATCGGGGCATTGCAGGCGCTGGCGAGCGCACTGGCGCAGCGCGTGCCCCTCACGCCGATGGCCGAATCCAAGGCACAACGCGGCTATCAATTGCTGGCAGCTGTCACACCTCCGTCATCTTGAAGGCTCAAACTGCGGCCCGGCAACTCAAACAACGCTCTATTTCAACAGATGTGACTTCGGATGAGGGAAAAAACCGAAATCAAAACATTAACCTGATCCTTTGTGTAGTTCTCGCAGCAACCCGCGCCAGGTTGGCGGCCAAGTTGCTTGTTGCGTTCGCGGGTTACGGGGTGCTTCGTAGTGTAGTTTTACCTCAATGGAGAAATCGATGGATCTGATCT
This sequence comes from uncultured Propionivibrio sp., assembly GCA_964484585.1. Lineage (GTDB taxonomy): Bacteria > Pseudomonadota > Gammaproteobacteria > Burkholderiales > Rhodocyclaceae > JADKHX01. Next base: position 496 of record CAZAGR010000014.1, read on the forward strand.
TGTGGCGTCATGCGGAAGCAGAGGATGGTTCAAGCACGTTGCCCGACCACAAGCGGCGGCTAACCGTGCGCGGTGAAAAGCAGGCGCGACATATGGGCCAGTGGCTGCGCAGCAATCTCATTGATGCGCCCAAGCATGTCCGCGTGTTGGTGAGCCCGTCCACGCGAACGCAGCAGACAGCACACGCCTTGCAATTGCCGTTCGAGATCGAGAAAATAGTCGGCGTTGGCGCCACGGCGCTTGATTTGCTGACGGCAGCCGCGTGGCCGGACAAGGAGCATACCGTGATCGTGATCGGCCATCAGCCGACACTCGGGCAAACGGCGTCCTTGTTGATGAGCGGTGTTGAAGCGGATTGGTCGGTCAAGAAGGGGGGCGTCTGGTGGCTTTCGTACAGGCGTCGCGACGAGGGCGATCAGGTGCTGCTGCGCGCGGTAACGAACCCCGAGTTTCTTTGAATTGCGGCATGCCGGAGATTGATTTTGAGGCTCCCGGCGCATCTACTTGATTACTTCAAGTACTTCTGTTCGATTTTCCGGATGCTTCCGTCCGTCATCATCTCCGCCAGACCGCGCTTCATGGCCTTATACGCCGCCGAGTCCTTGCGTTCGCGCGAGAAAGCCATATATGTTGGGCTGGTGCTCGAATACGTGTAGGGCTGTTTTTCCAGTTGGTCGGACAGTTCTAGCCGGCGGATTTCCCAAGCGCCGGCAATTGCATTGACGACGATGAAGTCGCTGCGCCCGGCGTTGAGTTTTTTTACGGTCGATGCGATGTCGTTGCCGGTTTCAATGCGCACGCCAGGTCTCTTGGTGATGCCTTCAGGATAAAAGAACCCAGCGCTGATTCCAAGGGTCCGTCCATCCAGGTCGCTCAATTCCTTCAACGATAGTCCGGAACCTTTTCGCGCATAGAAGTTATAGCCGATAGACTGGCGGTAGCCTTGAGACCACAACAGAAAGCGGTCGCGATCGCCATTGCGGCTGATGGTCGTGGTGAAGTCGGCCTGACCGCGCTCAAGCAACATCAGCGCCCGGTTCCAAGGAACGATCTGGACCTCGACCTTGTAATTTCCGCCACGCTTCATCGCCTCGCGCGCAATATCGATGTCGATACCCTCACCACTCGGATCTTCGGGTGAATTTACAAACGGCGGATAGGGGGCATTGACCAACAACAGTGCGCGTGGGTCGGTGGGCGCAGCAACACTGTGCGCCGTCAGGGCCCACAGCAAGGCAAGGCCGATCAGCTGCCGTTTCCCGGCGAACATCAAAGTCTTTGCTCTCCACTCAACAGACCAGCGTGGAGGCTTTGCGTCAGTTTCACATAGCCTTTCTTCCTGTCGAGCAGGACGAACAGCGGGTCCTTGATTACGGCAGGATCAAAACCCTGTTGCTTCAACTCGACCTTGCGAATTTTGAATGTGGCCGTGGTCTCGTGGGCACCGATCACACGGATGAAAAGTGGAACGGCATAGGCGGGCAAGGCGTGCACCAGCTGTCGTGCAACTTTGGCGCCGTCGAACCTGGCTCCCGGCTTCAGCACGATGGCAGCCATGCCGGCGCGGCCGTCGGTGTGGGCAACCGTCACGCCATAAACCGTGGCCTGCTCGATTCCACCGATCGCTCCGACAGCGCCTTCCACCTCGGTCGTCGCCACATTTTCGCCCTTCCAACGAAAGGTGTCGCCGACGCGATCGACAAACGCGATATGTCGGAAGCCTTGCTCGCGCACCAGATCACCGCTGTTGATCCAGGTGTCGCCTTTTTTGAATGCGTTGCGAAACAGTTTGGCCTCATTGGCCGCTGCGTCGGTGTAACCATCGAAGGGATTGTTCTTGCTGACCTCGGTGATCAGCAGTCCGGCCTCGCCCGATGCGACCCGATGCATGAAGCCGCGGGCATCGCGTTCCGGTTGCTCGTTGGCCGCGTCAAAGGCGACGATGGCGTAGGGCATGGGCGTGAAGCCTGCTGTTCGCGCCATTCCAAACGCGTTGACGAAAACGAGGTTGCCCTCGCTGGAGCCGTAAAACTCGCAAATATGAGCAATGCCGAATCGTTGCTGGAATTCGTCCCAAATTTCAGGGCGCAGCCCGTTGCCGATCATCACCCGAATGCTATGGGTACGGTCCTTTGTCGACGGCGCATTGGCCAGCAGATAGCGACACAGTTCACCGATATAGATAAATGCTGTCGAGCCGGTGGAGCGTATGTCATCCCAAAAACGCGAGGCGCTGAACTTGCGTGCCATGGCAAGCGTCGCGCCGGCGGCCAGCACTGAGCTCCAGCATAGTGTCAAGGCGCTGTTGTGATAAAAGGGCAGGGGGCAGTAGAACACGTCGTCGCTATTGAGGTGCATGGCGATTTGTCCCATGCCGTAGCCGCTGCGAAGCCAGCGCAGGTGGGTCATTACGGCAGCTTTGGGCAAGCCAGTCGTTCCCGAGGTAAAAATCAGGTAGCAGGGGTCGCTGGCCTTGATTTCTGCCGTGACCGCCGTCCCGCTACCGCCGACTTTTTCGCATGCGGCCGACAAACTGCTCAAGCCGCGCGGAGGCGCTCCCTCGCCTACCCAAAGCCAGCACGCCCCGCGTGGCCTTTTCGGAAATGCCGACTGCAGCATCGGTAGGCACTCGGCGCTGACCACAATCAATCGTGGCTTGATTACGCCGGCGCTGTAGTGCAGAACCTCGCCACGCTGGTTCGGGTTGAGCATGCCGGCAACCGCGCCCAATTTGACTGTGGCGGCGACGCAGGCCAGCAATTCGGGGCAGTTCTCCATCAAAAGCCCGACGGTGTCGCCGCGTTCGACCCCTTGTTCCTGAAAGACGGTCGCAATGCGATCCGCCCAGTCGTTGAATTCGCGGTAGCTCCAGCGGCGTCCCTCGAACAACAAACACGCTTTATCCGGTGTCTTTTGTGCCTGCCGCTCGAGCAGACGGCCGATGGACTGCGTGCTGTTTGGACGCAGCGTGGCCATATTAAACGTCGCCCGCAGCGTGCGCGGTGTTTCGGGCAATAGCTTGAGCGCCGCACGGCCAAGGTCGGTGAGCCTGATTTTGTCGTCGTTCATCGTGGTCCTCGATCTTGATCATGCGATCGACAATTATCAGTCTGCTTTCCGCTTTGCATCGCCAAATTGCCGTGATGGTGAAACATTGAATCCGGGGTGACCTACAATCCATTAATCTGCTTTTTCAGGGATGGTAGCTAATATTGATTCAAGCATAACCCAACTATGACGAACCTGCCTGCCGAACTATTACCCTGTCCCTCCTGCCACGAAATCATGGTTGCGTTTTGCGTGGATGCGTTACCGCTCGGACATCAAACACTCGACTATTGTGAGTCTTGCCGGGGAATTTGGTTCGATTTACACGAGAGCACACGATTGGCGCCGGCTGGCATTCTTGTACTATTCAGAATCATTCGCGATGCCCAGATGTCGGACGTGCGGCCTATTGAATCCAGTCTCTCGTGCCCGCGTTGCAGGCAGGTTTTGGTCGCAACCCGAGACAGGGTTCGCAGCGGTCCGTTTGCCTATGATCGTTGTCCAAAAGGGCATGGGCGATTTACATCATTTGCGCAGTTCATGACCGAAAAAGGCTTTGTGCGTCATCTTGCGAAAAAGGAAATCGAGAAAATTGCGGTCCGTATTAATCAGATCAACTGCCATTCCTGCGGTGCGCCAATTGATCTCCGGGGTGACACGGCCTGTTCGCATTGCCGTGCGCCAATTGCCGTTCTGGATGCCGAGGCCATGGCGAAAGCCTTTGAGGGTTATGCCCACGAGGCAGCACCGCGCATTCGTGAGGTCAGCGGCAATCTGACCATGCCCACGCCCAGACCAAAGGGGCGGCCTGTGCTGCAATCAAACGGCGCCAGTTTGCTGGAATTAGGGGTCGTCGCAGTTTTGGACTTGTTCGGGTAGGACCGATTTCGCGGTGGCGATTCGGCCTTACAACCGGTCGATCAGAAATCGTCAGGTCGATTTTTCAGCCAGCAGCCTGTCAATCTGAGCGTCCTTGTCCTGCCACAATTGCTTTACCCAGGTAGAAAAAGCTTCGCGTACCTGCGGGTCGGTCGAGTAGTCGCCTTTCAGCAGGTGAGCGGGAACGGGCAGGGTCTGGACGCGGACGATCACGCGCTTCATGTCGCCGCACAAAAACTGCCAAAAGTCGGGTGCACCGTCGGGGTAGACAATGGTGATGTCGAGAATTGAGTGGAACTTTTCACCCATGGCATTGAGCGCCAGCGCGATGCCTCCCGCTTTGGGTTTGAGAAGATGGCGGTAGGGCGACTGCTGACGCTGGTGTTTGGCGGCTGTAAATCGCGTGCCTTCAAGAAAATTCATCACACTGGTTGGCAATTGTGCAAATTTCGCGCAGGCCTTGCGGGTGGTTTCTTGATCCTTACCGCGCATCTCCGGATGTTTCTTGAGGAACTCTTCGCTGTGCCGGCGCATGAACGGAAAATCCAGTGCCCACCAGGCCAGGCCCATCACCGGCACCCAGATCAATTGTTGTTTGAGAAAGAATTTCAGTAGTGGAATGCGGTGATTAAACAAATGCTGGAGGACAAAAATATCAGCCCAGGTTTGATGGTTGCTATTGACCAGATACCAGCTATGAGGTTCCAGCCCGGTGATGCCTTCTACGTCCCACTCTACCCGCTGGGTCCAACTCATCCATTTGCTGTTGCAAGCAATCCAGGATTCGGCGATGAACAGGATGATTTCGCCAATCGGGCGTCGTATGGCATTGATCGGAATAATCAGTTTGAGCAGCGCGAACAGCAGCAGGATCGGAACCCAGAAAAATGAATTCAAGCCGAGCAGGAGTGAGGCGAGTATGCCGACGATTATGCTGATCAACGGAGCGGATAAAAAACTGAGCATGGAACAAGTCTCGGGTTCGGCAGCATAGTAGGTTCAGGGGAGCGGAATCTTACTGAAACGGTGCTGGACGCGGCTAATTTATTCGCGACAGGCGGCGGCCGTCTTGCGCATTCGTTCAATTGTGGCCAAGGCTTCGTCGGCATTGGCGAGCGGGATTCTGGCGTCAAATCCGCTGCCGAAGCTACCGCCACCGTAGGCGATCTTAAGTTCAGTCGGCGCCGCTTCAATGTACTGGACAATGCCAAGATTGATCCAGCGACGTTTCCCTGAATCGTCGCCCGGCAACTCATACAGGCAGAAGGCCGTCGAGCCACCCATTGCTACCAAGCCGATCGGGCTTGCGCTGGTGAGGCCGGCGGCCAGCGCAGGAGAAGAGAGTAAGAGGATGACGAGCCATGCCACGTCATTGCGCAATGAATGCATCATTTGATTGTAGCCCGTCAGACAACGCGAAGGCGTCGGGCCTGAAGCCGAGCCTTCGGCTTCAGGTTGAACATCTGTCGGATTACTCTTTGACCGCCTCAACAGGGATGGTCAGCGTTACTTCGTCGCTGACATTGGGCACATATTTACCTGCATTGAACTCAGAGCGCTTGATCTTTGTGGTCGCATTTGCACCACAGGCATCTTTCTTGTTCATCGGATGCGGCATGCACTTGAAGGAAGTCACGGTCAGCGTTACCGGCTTGGTTACGCCCTTGATGGTCAGGTCGCCATCAACTGTCGTGAGCATGTCGCCGTCAAATTTTAGTTTGCTGGATTTAAACGTGATGGTCGGGAATTTCTCCGTGTCGAAGAAGTCTTCGCTTTGTATGTGACCATTAAATACGGAGTAGCCCGTATTTATTGATTTGGTATCGATGACGACGTCGACCGACCCCGACTTGGCGGCGCGATCCAAGATGATTTTGCCGCTGGTTTTATCAAAGCGGCTGGATTGATTGGAGTAACCAAAGTGGCTGTACTCGAATCGGGGGTAGGTATGCGAATTGTCGATGACATAGGTTTCGGGCGCGGCTATCGTGATGGTGGTTGTGCTGATCAGACTGGTAATCAAGCTTGCAAGGGCGATTCGTTTCATGCATGAACTCCTGAGTGTGGGTGATATCGTACGTGGGTGGGCGGGAAAAACATTTTACTTTTTCGCTGGCACTGCGCTGGCAACTACGTGAAACTTGATCTGAATTTCATTGGCCACGGTACCGACGTCGGTCCAAGGCCCTTCGCCAATGGAGTAGTCGAGCCGCTTCAGGGTAAACGCACCGTCAAAGACTCCGCTGGTGCCTTCCTGCTTGAAGGTGAAGGGGGCGGTGGCGTCAAGAGTCTTCCCCTTCAGCGTCAGTTTGCCGGTGACTTCGTAGCGGTTGCCATTCAAAGATTTAACGGACGTTGAGAGAAATTTTGCCGTCGGGAATGTTCGCGTGTTGAACCACTGTTTGCCAGCCACTTCATCGTTGCCTTCGGCGGAGCCGGTATCAATACTGGCAAGGTCGATCTCGATTTGCGCTGTTGCATTGCCCGGCTTGGCCGGATCAAACGTTAGTCGCGTATCCACCTTGCGAAATTTTCCCTCCATCGCCACGCCCATTTGCTTGAAAGCAAAGGTGATCGTGCTCTTGTCTGCTTGAACCGCGTTGAATTCCGTGGCCATGCTTGACTGGGTCATTCCGGTCAGTGCGTAGAGGGCGGCGAGGGGGGCGAGTGTTCTTATGAATTTCATTTGAAAATTCCCTCTTCGGCGGGTTTTCCGGCAGGCAAACCAAACGGCAACATGCGGCGCAGTGTGCCGTCCCGATTGATGACCTGATGCTTGATCGCTGCGGCGACATGCAGGCCGACCAAAATCAGCAATCCAGTTGTAAGCGCCTCATGCATCTCTTTCAGCAAGTCGCCGAGTTCCTTGTCTTTCCCGACTAGATCGGGCAGGGGCAAAACGCCCAGATAGACAACGGGGAATCCTTTCGCCGAACTCATCATCCAGCCCGACAGCGGAACGAGCAGAAGCAACAGGTAAAGCGCGCCATGAGTGATCGCAGCCGCTTTCAACTGCCACGTCGGTCCCGGTAAGGCTGCGGGCGGCTTGTGCGACAGTCGCACCAGGACGCGAGCGGCGAATAGCATCAATACGGTAATACCCAGCCATTTGTGGTACGAGTACATCTGCAGCTTCTGCGGCGAGAGCGGCAAATCATGCATGTAGGCACCCAAAGGAAAGGCGACGAACACGAATGCCGCCATCAGCCAGTGGATGAGGATCGAGGGGTACGAGTAACGCGCAGGTGGGGTGAGCATATTGATAGTTTGGCTGGACGCAGTGAAGTGTGGGTACTTTACTCTCGCCCCGGTGACCCGAGGCAATCGCTCGGGTGGAAATACTTATGAATTGGGTGACGCATGGCGGGTATCCGTCGATCTTGAAAAGTCGGCGATGGCGGCACGGCGGTGAAGGCTGGTATCACTGAATTAATGCTCGTTGTGCCAGTTTGCCCGGTTACAAGTTGAATAAATTCAATAAAACAGGTACGAGAAAGTCAGGACTATATGATCACGGACAAGCATTCTGATTGTGGTTGGCCCCTTTTTTTGCCAGAATGGACATTCCGGTCATCATCAACTTCCTAAAGAAGGGCTGCTGTGATCAAGTCATCTGTTCTAGTGCGCCTGACGCTTTCGTTCTTTCTTGTAGGCACCGTTCTGCCTGCGCATGCCTTCAATTTTTCAGATGAAGAGGCCAAAGAGAAGAATGAGGCCAGTGCCAAATCGAAGCCGGCTGCCGGGATTCCTGCCGCGTGCAAGGAACGGCTAAAAAACGAGCGCGTATTGGTTCTCGTCGGTGAGCGGGGCAACAATGGCATTAATGCTGATCAGGGACGCTATGGTTTGCATTTCCAGGGTATTGACCGTCGCCTGCAAAAACAGGGCATGCGTACGTTTAGCCAGGAGGAGATCAAGAAGCAGATCGCCCAAGCGGAGATTGATGCCTATTTTCGCAACGATCCGGATGCTGCCTTGGGCGCAGCGAAAAAGATGGGCGCGGGCCTTTCTCTTCGCGGATTGATCAGCTCGCGGCGTGCAGTCAATCCGATGTTGCATATCAACGAGGTGTATATAAACATGGGCTTTACTCTGGTCGGTGCCGACGGCCAGGTGATCGCGGAAGCCAGCGCAGCGGCGGATTCTTATTCGGGTGGCGACACGTTGGGGATGGCGCTGACGCTTTTGAACGAACAAGCGGATGGTGTAGTCGGAAAACTCTTGCGCGGGTATTGCGCCTCAGCCACTGGAAAATCGGAAAAATAACTTCTTTATTGACGGGAGCACGATGATGACCTATTTACTTCGTAATACTGCGGCTGCGGCTGTTCTTGCGTTGATTCTGCTTGTTCCGGCGGTGGCTCAGCCCGTGTTCGAGAATCCGTCGGCGACGGCCGACAGCGATACCTCGAAGAAGGCCAACAAGATGGCCGATAAAGGTATGTACAAGGAAGTGCAATACACCAACGCCAGCAAGAGAGGCCCTATGCTGGTCGTCATTCCTGGTGACATCAAAAGCAACAATGCGACCTTTACGCAGAAATTCGGTTCCAACAACATTGCTGACTTTGGTGAACTGGAACTCGGCAAGGCCAATTTCGGAATTCTTGAACGGTCGGACATGGGCAATTTGTTGCAGGAATTTCAGCTCGCGTACACGATGGGGGACCCCGATCAGGCGCGCAAGTATCTGCAGAAGGGCAAGTTCAAGACGACCAAATGGGTTATCAAGTTTGATGTGCTAAAGGCGGAACAAGTTGCGCAGGCGCAAGAGGGTTTTGACGGACGCGCGGCCGGGCAGTTGCTGTCGATTTTTGGCGGCGGGCGCGGTGGCGCGGCGGCCGGAACGGTTGCCGGGTCGGTGCAGACAGGTGAGTCGACCGGTGTCTGGATCATTGGAATGCGCTACAAGCTGATGGATGCCAACACGACCGAACAGGTGGCGACCGGGTATACCGAGGAGAAAATGGAAGTCGGTGCCAAGTCCAGTTCGGTGATGGGTGTTTCGTCGAGTGCGCAGGGGGGGCTGACACTGGATGGAATGGTTCAACGCCTTGTGCAGAAGCTTGTCTGGGAAATTGATTCGAAGCACAAGTAATCACAATTAAATCGTCGCCCTTAACCCTGAGAACCTCCCCGATATGATGCTCATTGCAAAACAACTGGTGCTCGTTACGCTCCTCGCCGGACTGGTGGTTGGCGGTTGCGAAACCAATCCCTCCAAGCCATCGAATCCGGCAGACGCAAATAATCCGTCACCGACGGCTGGTAGCAGTTCATCGCAAAAGGCCAACGAAATGGCTGATAAGGCGATGTACAAGCCGATTGAGTATGCCAATGCCGCAATCAAGGGTCCGGCGCTGGTTATCATTCCGGGCGATATCAAGAGCAACAACGCCACCTTTACGCAGAAATTTGGTTCGAACAACATCGCTGATTTTGGTGAACTCGAACTGTCGAAGGCTAATTTCGGCGTACTGGAACGCTCCAACATGGGGCCGCTGCTCAATGAGTTTCAGTTGGCCTACACCATGGGCGACCCTAACGCTGCGCGCAAAGTGCTGCAAAAAGGAAAATTCAAGACGACCAAGTGGGTGGTGAAGTTCGACATCCTCAAGGCCGAGCAGGTGGCGCAGGCCAAGGAAGGATTTGACGGACGCGCCGCCGGGAATTTGCTCGGCCATTTGATGCCGGGGACTGCTGGCGCCGTGGGTGGCACGGTGGTCGGATCAGTTCAGACGAGTGAAGGAACCGGGGTCTGGATCATCGGTATGCGCTACAAGATCATGAACGCCAATACGACCGAACAGGTGGCGACTGGGTACACTGAAGAAAAAATGGAAGTCGGATCGAAATCATCGTCCGTGATGGGGATGTCCTCAAGTCAGCAGGGCGGATTGACGCTGGATGGCATGGTTCAGAGGCTGGTGCAAAAATTGGTCTGGGAAATTGATTCGAAGCACAAGGGACCTGGTGAGGCGGCGAAGGCTCCTGCTGCGGCTAAGGTGGTCAAAGAGAAGAAACCGGTCACTCCAGCCAAGCCGGTGGTGGTGCCCGAGGCCAAAACCAAGTAGTGTAAAAGTGACTTTGGGCGAGTCCGCATAACGCCCTTGTTTGCGAAACTGATAAGGGCCGAACATGGCGTTGCCGCAGAAACTGGGTAAATACGAAATCCGCGGCGAACTGGGTAGCGGCGCGATGGGCGTCGTCTACGAGGGATGGGACCCGGGAATCTGCCGGCGCGTCGCGATCAAGACAGTCAAGCGTGATCAACTCGACCGCTCGGAAGCCACCGTGGTATTGACACGTTTCCAGCGTGAGGCCCAGGCTGCAGGGCGGTTGACGCATCCGAACATCGTGGGCATTTACGAATTCGGTGAAGAACCTGATCCGGCCGGTGGGACGGCATCTACCGCTTTTATCGCCATGGAGTTCGTCAAGGGCAGAGAACTCAAGGACTACTTCGACAAGGAAGAGCGCTTTCCGCTACCGGAAATGCGGCGCATCATGACCGAATTGCTCGACGCGCTTGCACACGCTCACAAGAACGGGATTGTGCATCGGGACATCAAGCCGGCCAACATCATCCTGCTGGAAGATGGCACCGCGAAAGTTGCCGACTTCGGCATCGCGCGCATTGAATCTTCGAATCTGACCCAGGCTGGTGCGGTGCTGGGTACTCCGTCTTACATGTCTCCCGAGCAGTTTATCGGACAGACGGTGGATGGGCGCTCGGACCTGTTCTCTGCCGGCGTGATCCTCTATCAGTTTCTGACCGGTGATAAGCCGTTTTCGGGCAGTTTGACGACGATCATGCACAAAGTGCTGAAAGAGGAGCCGGCCGCGCCGTCCGAACTGAATGTGCAGGTGCCACGCGCATTTGATGCGCTGATAAAGAAGGCGCTGGCGAAACGCCCCGAGGATCGTTTCCAGACTGCCAAGGAGTTCGCCGAGTCGCTGGCGCTGGCGGTCAAACCCACAGCCAAGGTGTCGAGCACCGACGCTACCTTCATGGGAGGAAGTGATGCGACCTTGAGCGGAGATCACGGGCCCAGCGCCGCCGCGCCGGCGGCTGCACCTGTCGCTGCATCTGCTTCGGCGCCGCAGGCAGTTGTTGCTGCATCAGTCGCGCGTCCGGCGGCGATTTCCTCCGCACCGCTTAAGCCTGTGAAGTCAAACCTACCAATGGCTGCACTTGCCGGCGTTCTGATTCTTGCTATCGGCGGCGTTAGCGCGTGGTTTGTATTGGGCCGAAGCGCGGGTGCTCCGGCGCCCGACGCCACTGCTGAGAGCGCGCCACCTGCCAAGATGGCGGCATTGCCGGATCAGGGCAATCTGATGATTACCGCCGTTGGCTATGTCGATCCCACCGATCCCCGCTATGCGCAGGACAAGGGGTTGATGCAGAGTGATTTGCGCGACGATGTGCGGCGACAACTGGTCGAAAAGGCGGCGGCACTTTATGTGCAACCGGAGTCGATCGCACAGAACTATGGCTTGATCCAGACCAAACTCTTGTCCAAGAGCAGCGAATTTATCCGCACCATGCAGGAAGATCCGCCACCACCACCAAGCAAGGATGGCTTGATGTCGATGACTGCACGGGCCAGTATCAATGTGCGGCAGGTGCAAAAGTCGCTTAATCAGATGTCGCGTGAAGAGCGTGTCGAGTTCATTCGCAATAACGGCGATCCAAAAATTTCCGTAGCCATTGCCTCCAAGAGTGCGGAGAGCGATCCTGCTGCGCCGGTTGTTCGCTCACCGGTCGCTGAAAACCTGCTGAAGGAGCGAATCCAGTCGTTCGGCTTTCGTCTGATCAACGATGACCAGGCCGGTGCGAACCCCGATTTTGCCGTCACCGGCGAGGCCAAGTTCAAGAAACTATCGATGAAACTTGAGGCGTCCGGGCTGACGATAGAGAAATTCGTCCTGACTTCGTGGTCGGTCAAGTGCTCGGACAAAAAAACCGCGGAAGAGATTTACTACAACACGCAAATCCCGGAAAAACAAAGCTGGGCGACCGAGGATCAGGCACTTCGCGACGTCGGCAAGCTGATTGGTGAAGAGTTTTCCAAGAGTTTTTTCCTGCAGCATTTTGACTTCGTCGCCCAGAAGGTCAAAATAAAGCTGCAAGGTCTGCCCAATGCTGAATCGGCTCAGGCGCTGATGCGCGAATTCACTGCACTTCGCCCGGTCTTGTCCTTGACGTTGGCCAGTGCTTCGGGAAGCGAGGCACGTTTTGAGGCCGAACTTTCGGGCGGGATGGACAATCCGAGTGAGCTGGTTTCCAATGGAATCGTGGCACCTCTTAATCGCAAGCTCGGCAAGACCTGTCTGAATGTTGCTGGATCAAACGCCGGTGAGGTCAGTATCAATTTCGAGCCAGCGTGTGGTACGGCAGAAGTTCTTGCGAAATTTGACAGCCTGCCACCGGCGTCGTTCCTGACCGCGCCACCGTCTCGGCGCGAAGCGGTTATCCGCAACCCGGAAAAACTGAAACGAATCCAGATTTGATTCTTGGTACGTCCGTTAGCTGAGGACGGTGAACTCAACGACGTCGTCAGCATCAGATCGCCATGCGTGGCCGAAGACGATACGACCATGACCGCGGAGTATGGTTTCCTCACGCTTCAGCGTCAGTTCCGGTTCGCCGTCCATGGTGACAAAAGTTCCGTTCGAACTGATATCGACCAACACAAATTTGTCACGGCGTCGCTCAATCTTGCCATGATTGCGTGAGGCGCTCGGGTCGCTGATGGGAATGTCGCAGCCTGCATCCCGGCCGAGCGAAACAGAAGGGCGCTGGGCGTTGAGCAGAATTTCCGTTCCGCCATGGCGCAGCTTCACGCTCGCCTCGCGCGCCGATTCTGCCGTTGGTTTGCCGGCCATCATCGTCAATTCGGCATTTTCCTGCCAGATGACCTCATGAACCCGGATGTCGATGTCCTTACCCTTGACGGTCAATGCATCGATGTCGCGCGTTGATTCCTGCAATAGAGGAGGCAGGAGCTTGACGCAGGCGTCAGTGGTGACGATTTGGCCGGCCTTGGCCAATCCCGCCATGCGTGCCGCGACATTCACCGTGTCACCAAAAACATCGTTGTTCTCGTCGATGGCCGGGCCGAAATGGAAGCCGACGCGGATGGCCAGTTTGGCTCCGGCAAGTAGCGGCATATCGTCGATACGTTGCTGCATGTCGGATGCCGCCAGCATGCCGGCCTCGGCGCTATCAAATACTGCCATGATCTCGTCGCCGATCGTCTTGATGACCCGGCCCTTGTTTATGAGCACTGCTCGTTCCATACGTTCAAGGCAGCGGCCGATGGCGGCTAATGCTTCACTGTCGCCAAGCTTGTCGTAAAGTCGGGTGCTGCCGGATACGTCAGCAAATAGGACGCAGAGATTGCGTTGTTGGGTTGTCATGTGTGCTTGGCTAGTGGCTTTGTACTGAGCAAGTCGCGATGATAGCAAATACACTGATTGCCGACGCAAGTATGTATGCGCCGCAGCTGATGCATCATTGGGCGGCGTCAAAATCGCTTCAAGTTGATGCAAGAGTTTCGGGCAAGGGCTATCATTGGGATCCGGTCGCACGCGGGCGTCACCTCGTTTTCTGGAGATATCGACATGAAACATGCAATTATTTTGCTGATCTGCTTCGTAATGAGCGCGGCAGTACATTCATCTTCGGATACGGCCTGCCAGGAGGCGTGTGTCCGGCAAGGTGGGGAATGGAACTATTGTGCCGGCGCATGTGGTCGACAGGAACCTCATCGCAGACAGCCGCCGATCGAACAGCCCGGCTTGCAGCGTAATCCGGCCTTCGATCAATTGGAGCGGGAAACGAAACCCTCTGATCGTTCGCTTCCGCCTGTGGTTGACAAGAAATGCGTGCAGGATTGCCGCGCCAAGGGCTACAACTATCAATTGTGCGCGCGCCAGTGTTCGTACTGACATTGACGCAACGGCTGGCGGTCTGACATAAAGCCGCACAAAACTCTGTTACTCAAGCGTGGGTAAGCTGTTGCCGTAATATGGCAAGATATGCTTTTCGTCCATTTCCAACTTCAGGCGGCGTAAGTTGCGCAGTATCTTAATGAACCCTAAATCCCTGACATTCCTCTCGCTGATCCTGTTTCTTACCGCCTGCGATCAGTTGGGCATTGAGACTCCTGCCCAGCAAAACCTTCGTGTGGTGGCGGAGGGGAAGGCGGTGGGAAGTTCCTGCCGCCAGGCCGGGCGGGCGCTGGAAGATTGTTACCAGCTGAGTCCCAAGGCCAGCAAGGCGGCGATCTTCGACGGCTGGCGCGAGATGGATGCCTACATGCGTGACAACAAGCTGGATGAGATCGCACCAAAGTTTCCATTGAGCCCGCCGGCGGGGAAGTCCAAGACCAAACCCGTGACCGAAGAGGAGGCTCCGGCCGATTCTCATGGCGCCAAGAAGGCGGACGAAGCCGCCCCATCAGCGCCAGTTCCGGCTGCGCCCGAAAAGCACACATCAACCGATCAACCGCCCGTGTCGGCAGGTCGCCGTACTATATGAGGGAAGTTGGTTGGCGTCGGTAGCGTGAAGCGTTCAGCGAAATTTCATTCGCAATTGATGGGTATTATGCTAATCGTGGTCGCTATCCTGTTGCCTACTCTATTTTTGCGGAGAAATCCATGTTGAATATCCCCTCGCTCAAAGACAAAGTCAGCGCCGAAGAATGGCAATTGCGTGTTGATCTCGCGGCCTGTTACCGATTGGTGGCGATGTATGGCTGGACTGATCTGGTGTTCACGCACATCAGCGCGCGTGTGCCTGGCCCCGAGCACCATTTTTTGATCAATCCCTACGGCTTGATGTTTGATGAAATCACGGCATCGTCGTTGATCAAGATTGACGCGGAATGCAACAAGCAGCATGAGACTCCGTTTCCAGTGAACCCCGCTGGTTTCACCATTCACGGTGCGATCCATGAGATTCGTCATGATGTTCAGTGTGTGTTGCACACCCATACCCGCGCCGGCGTGGCCGTGAGCGCTCAGAAATGCGGCGTGCTGCCGATCTCGCAGCAGTCCACCTTTATTCTCGGATCACTGGCGTATCACGACTACGAAGGCCTTGCCGTGCGCGCTGATGAGCGTTCCCGACTGCAGGCAGATCTGGGCACCAACAGGTTCCTGATGCTGCGCAATCACGGCCTGCTAACGGTGGGCGGCTCGGTCGCTGAAGCTTTTTTGTCGATGTATTTCTTTGAAACGGCCTGTCAGATTCAGATCACCGCCCAAGCGGCGGGCGAGTTGGTCGAGGTCAATCCGGCCATCATTCAGGGCGTTGCCGAAGCAATGCGCAAGACATCGGCCGGACAAGGTGCACTGATTGCCTGGCCGGCTCTGATTCGAAAACTCGATCGCGCCGACGTGACCTACAAGACCTGATTTGAAATAGTCGGCGCTGGCGACACGGCTATCCGGCAGGATTCAGGGCATGGCATGTAAGATGAGTGAGGCGATCAAGGGCTTGTTTAAGTGAGTGGTGTTTCGCCGGGAACTTTGCTTTATTGTCGTCCTGGCTTTGAGCGGGAGTGCGCGCAGGAAATCACCGATGCCGCTGCGGCGATTGGAATTGCCGGCTTCGTCAAGGCGCGCGAAAACTCTGGCTTTGCAATTTTTGCACCTTATGAAGCCGACGCACCACGGTTGCGACGCGAATTGCGATTCCTCGATTTCGTTTTCGCCCGCCAAGTTGTGCACGAAGTCGTTCTCTGCGATGCATTGCCGACCGGCGATCGCATTACGCCTTTGCTCGACTGCATACGGCAGAACTTTAATGCCCGCTTCGGCGACGTGTTACTCGAAACGGCCGATACGAATGAAGCCAAGGAACTGGCAGGATTTTTGAAACGATTCGGCCCCGCCTTCCAGAGCGCCGCCCGCAATGCGGGCTTGCTCGCGGGCGATGCGGGCGCACCCCGGCTGCATGTCTTCTTTATGAGTTCGGCGGCAGCGTGGGTTGGCGCCAGCGATCCGGGCAATGATTCGCCATGGTTGATGGGCATTCCGCGGCTGAAACTGCCGCGCGGTGCGCCATCGCGGTCGACACAGAAACTTGCTGAGGCGCTTTCGGTCTTCCTTACAGAAAAGGAACGCAGCGAGTGGTTACGCGAGGGCCGCACTGCTGTTGATCTGGGCGCGGCTCCCGGCGGCTGGACCTGGCAACTGGTTCATCATGGCCTGCATGTCACGGCCATCGACAACGGTGCTTTGGATCCGGCCTTGATGGAAAGCCATCAAGTCGAGCATCTGCGTGTGGACGGGTTCCACTGGCGACCGAAGCGGCCCGTAGATTGGGTGGTCTGCGATATGGTCGAAAAGCCCATCCGCGTTGCCGCATTGATTGCCGACTGGCTTGCCGAGGGCCATGCGCAACGGGCGATCTTCAATTTGAAACTACCGATGAAAAAACGTCGGGAGGAGCTGCTGGCCTGTCGTCAACTTGTTGAACGCCGTCTCGCTAGAACCGACTTTTCATGGCGTTGCCGACAGTTGTATCACGATAGAGAGGAGGTTACAGTTTCTCTGTCACATCGTTGGCGGTAAATACACAACGTTGTCGGCGACAATTTCGATAATATCTTCATCACCCAGAGCCAGTAATTCGCGAATGCTTTTGGGCGTGCCTGGCAATTGCGCAAGATGTTTGGCCGTCATTCCGTCGAGGCGTGGCACGTCCGTATCGGCTCCGACCGCCATCAGCATTTCAACGCTGGTGGCTTGGCCGGAAAGAACCGCGATGACCAGCGGCGTGTTGCCGTCCATGTCCTGTGGATCAACCTCGCAGCCACTGCCGAGCAGAATGGCAACGATTCCTGCGTGACCACCTGCAGCGGCGGCATGGAGCGGCCGTTGGCCTGATGCACCCAGCACTTCGAGATTCGCGCCCGCGGCACACATGACTTTGACCGAGGCGATGCAGCCGCGCTGTGCCGCGATAAACAAAGGCGGCCCCTCGCGGGAGAGGATCGCTTCGGTCAGACCGACATTGACCCAATCGCTGGCGCTGAATTCCATAGGCCGACTTTAGCGCAGGGTGTGCGCGAACAGCGTCGTGGTCCGTTCCCAGGCCAACTCGGCGCAAGCAGCGTCGTAAACCTCGCCGCGGCGTTCGTTACAGAACGCGTGGTCGGAATCATAGCGATGGATTTCAGGCGTCTGTCCGGCGTTCCGCATCGCCGCCTCCAACTGATTCGCCGCGTCCGGCGTGCACCAGGCATCTTTGTTGGCAAAGTGCCCTTGAAACGGGATCTTGATCTTTGCGGGATCGGCAAATTCTTTCGGTGGTATGCCATACAGGCACACTGCGGCCGATACGCCGGATAAATGTACCGCCGCGGCGATGGTCAGCGCACCGCCCATGCAATAGCCGGTTACGCCAACCTTGCCGCCGGCGCTCAGTCCTTTCAAGTAATCGATGGCACCGCGAATGTCCTGATGGGTGGCACCGGGAAAATCGAGACCATTCATCAAGTGACTGGCTTCGTCCGCATCCTTGGCCACGCGGCCGGCAAACAGATCGGGCGCCAGGGCGATGAAGCCGGCGCGGGCAAAACGATCCACCACGCCGCAAATCTGATCATTGAGGCCCCACCATTCCTGAATCACGACCACCGCCGGGCAGGCCGACAGCATCGGATCCGGAGTTGCCAGATAGCCGCCACACTGGCCGCCATCCGGCCGTGCAAACTTAACAAGTTTTCCCATCATTTGCTCCTAGAGGACACCAACCGCAAGCTGCGGCTGCTTATTATCAGCATTCTATGTAAGCTGTCGGCCTTGTACATAGCTCTGGTAATTTATTACGCCGATGAACGACGATAGCGCCACGCAGTCGGCGATTCCGCTTCGAATAGGCTTCATTGGTGCCGGCCGTCTCGCGACCACTCTGGCGATGGTTTGGAATGCCCAAGATGCAGCGTCGATAAGTGTTTTTAGTCGCACGCGCCAATCGGCGGTGGCGCTTGCATCACGTTGCGGCGCGGCGCGGGTTATTGACAGCGCTCAGGAACTGGTCGATTCGGCTGACCTGGTATTTATCACTGTTCCTGATGACGCCATAGCCGGCATTGCCAATGCTTTGCAATGGCGATCCGGCCAGTCGGTGGTCCATTGCAGCGCCGCCTGTGAAGTCGATCTGCTCCAAGTCGCGACGCACTTCGGTGCGTCGATTGGTGGCTTTCACCCCTTGCAGATATTTTCCGATCCGGAGGTTGCACAGCGGCTTGTCGCGGGAAGCGCCGTTGCCATCGAGGCGAGTGGCAACCTGCAGCAAACCCTGAATGGCCTTGCTGCCGCCGCAGAGATGACCGTGCTCAGCCTCAAGCCCGGATCCCGCATGGCCTATCACCTCGCCGGCAATCTGGCAGCCAGTTGTTTGCTCGCACTACTCGAGGAAGCCGAGAATTTGTGGGAAGAAGCCGGTCTGGATCGCGACACGGCGTTGGCGGCGTTGCTGCCACTCAGCCTGGGTACGCTTCAAACAGCGCGTAGCGTAGGACTCGCCAAGGCCGTCTCGGGCCCGGTTTCACGTGGCGATACGCAGGTGTTGCAGCGGCACCTTGCACTTGCAAAGAGTCGTCCGGCAGGCGATATCTTGTACCGCGAGTTGTTGGTGCGCCTGGTAACGCTAGCCGGGAAGTCGCAGCGCCTGTATCGACAACAGTTGATGAACTTACTTGAAATTACTGGAACGGGTTCACAGTGACTGCCGGCCGGCTTCGGTGATGGAATGAATAATTTATGAGGACTTTTGAACAATTTTTGGCGCGCCATCCGGACTACTCACTTACCGGGGCTCTCGACGCGCTTCGATCGGCAGAGTACGCGCGTCTCGATGCGCAGGATCAGGTTTATCTCGATTACACCGGAGCAGGACTTCACGCGGCGAGTCAGGTTCGCGAACATGCCGAGTCGCTCAGCGGCCAAATTCTCGGCAATCCGCATTCGGCCAGCCCAAGCTCTATCGAAGCCACGCGTG
>CAZAGR010000015.1:0-18332 GCA_964484585.1 uncultured Propionivibrio sp.
AATTTCATAGTTGGCATGCACGTGCTGCAGTACTGCCGAAATACGCTCCAGCCCCATGCCGGTATCGACCGAGGGCTTGGGCAACGGATGCATCACGCCGGCCTCGTCGCGGTTGAACTGCATGAAGACGTTGTTCCAGATTTCGATGTAGCGGTCACCGTCCTGATCTTCCGATCCCGGCGGCCCGCCCCAGATGCCTTCACCGTGATCATAGAAAATTTCACTGCACGGGCCGCAGGGGCCGGTGTCGCCCATCATCCAGAAATTGTCCGAGGCGTAGGGCGCACCCTTGTTATCGCCGATTCGGACGACGCGCTCGGGCGGCACGCCGATCTGCTGGGTCCAAATGTCGTAGGCTTCGTCGTCTTCGGCATACACCGTCACCCACAATTTGTCCTTGGGTAGTTTGAAGACCTCGGTCAACAATTCCCACGCGTAATGGATGGCGTCGCGCTTGAAGTAATCGCCGAAGCTGAAATTACCCAGCATCTCGAAAAAAGTGTGATGACGCGCGGTGTAGCCGACGTTTTCCAGATCGTTGTGCTTGCCGCCGGCGCGCACGCATTTTTGTGAGGTCGTGGCGCGCTGATAGCTGCGTTTGTCAAAGCCGAGAAAGACGTCCTTGAACTGGTTCATTCCCGCATTGGTGAACAGCAGCGTCGGATCGTCGTGAGGGACGAGCGAGCTGGAGGCTACGATCTGGTGGCCCTTGGAGGCAAAAAAATCAAGGAAGGCCTGGCGAATTTCGGAGCTTTTCATGGTGACTGAAGGAATCAGGGTGATCATTTGATTTTACGCGATCAGCACCCAAAAATGCCCGACAAAAAGCCCGCCGAATCGCTCCAGGCGGGCCGTCGTGTGAAATAGATGCGATCAGGACCTTGGCGCGCGCAGCGGCCTATCCGTCTTGCCGTCGTGATTGAGATCGTGCTGACGGTCATGTTTCTGCCGCCTGATTTTGTGACTTTGCTTGTCTGCGGCGAGTTCGAGATGAGCGCGCTCGCGCCGCGTCACGGTTCCGTCGGCCTTGGCCTTGTTCTCCATCGATTGCAGATGATCCTGGCCACGTTCCATGCGGGCCGCTTCTCTCCCCGTCAGTTCGCCACTGTTGACGCCTTGTTGGATGCGTTGCTCCTGTTGGCTCTGGCGCTGGTCAAGGCGTGGCGTATTGGTATTGCCCGCGGTTTGGGCAAAGGCGACGGACGAGGTGATCAATAACAGGCCGGCGGCGATCGATAGATTCTTCATGTTTTCTCCTGATTGAAATGGGACCTCCCACGGACTGCATTAAAGCGTCCTGCTGTAAGCGCAGCGTGTGGCAAATGCAAAATTTTGTTTCGGCAATTACATTTCGTTGGCCAGCCATAGATCAGGCCGGTCAGTGAATACAGCGGCCGCGCCAAGCGCGAATAGACGGTCTGCCTCGTCGCGGCGATTCACGGTGTAGCAAGCCCAAGGAATTCCGACGGCGGCGAGGGCCGTGGCCTGTGGTGGGCCGATATGTACTGCGGCCATATGCAGGGCCGCAGCGCCCATGCGCGTCAGGCGGGCGTGCCAGTCATCCGGTAATTGCTCGACCAGCATCGCATAAGCAAACTGCCGATCATGTGCCAGAGTTTCGCGCCGTGCCGCCAGCACCGACTTTTCGGCGAATGAAGAAATGATGCCGTTGCCCGACCAATGCTCTGCCAGCCAACGACCAACGACGGTGCCGGTCGCCTCCTCGTGCCCAACGGCAGGCTTGATTTCGATGTTGGCCCATAAACCGAGGGTTTCGCAGTGCGCCATCGCCTCGACAAAAGTCGGCACTGGTGCCACGGCGAAGGCCTTGTGATGCCGCCCGCCGGCATCGAAGCGGCGGATTGCTTCTGCGCTCAATTCGGTAACACGACCGCTGCCGGTCGTCGTGCGGTCGAGTGTTTCATCGTGGATCAGCAGCGGGACGCCATCGTGTGAGAGCATCACGTCGAATTCGACGCCGTGACAACCCAGGCGGGTCGCAATATCAAGACCGGCCAGCGAGTTTTCCGGGGCCAGCGCACCACCACAGCGATGAGCAATGATTCGTGGATAGTTCATCAGGCACTCTTTCTTTCGGCGTTAACGATTCTTTGCTGGCTTGGTGGGGGCGACGGTGGTGCCGCGCCGGGCGGCCTGGTCCAGTGCCTGTTTGGAGGGATGTTGGCCACTCCAGACAAATTCGACTTCTTCGCCAAGAATCGCTCGCAGACGTTCTCGCGTGCTGCCGCTGCGCAAACGATCTCCGATTTTCTTCGGCGCGGCAAGGCGTTTCAGTAGCAGATCCTTTTGTGCGTCGGGAATGCCGCCGGCGTTGCGCAGCGAGGCGCCTGCGGCCGCGCTCATCGGGAGAAAGGCCGTGCCGCTCACCCATTCGCGCTGCACGTCCGGTCGCAGCAGAAAACTGATGTAGCGGCCAATGACTTGATAATCATTGCGTTTGAAGCCGGCGACGATCCACAAAGAGTGGCCGTCCGGCAAAACGTCGTTGGGTCGAGCCTCGGTCATGTCGTCGTAGTAGGGCAATGGTGCAACCGCCACATCAATGCCGCGACGCCGGATTTCAGCGAACAGTGACGATTCTCCCGTCAGCATGGCGCATTCGCCATCGAGGAAGCGGGCGTCGCCTTCGCGACCGGGACCGGAATAGATAAAGTAATGACTTTGCTGCCAAGTTGCAAGCAGAGCCAGGTGCTTGACATGAATCAGGCTATTGACCCAGAACGTATCGGTTCCGCTGCGGCCGGCCTGGCGCGGCAAAATAGCCTGACCATGTTGGGCGGAGAGATTTTCCAGATGCACCCAGCTGAAATTCGAGCTGGTCAACGGACAGGTACTGCCGCCGGCCCGGAGCTCACCGGCGAGTTGCTGTAAATCCAGCCAGCTGCGCGGCGGCGTCTGACTTGTCACCCCGGACTTGGTTAACAGGTTTCGGTTGAGATACAGCACAGGGAAACTCAA
Source organism: uncultured Propionivibrio sp. (assembly GCA_964484585.1). GTDB lineage: Bacteria > Pseudomonadota > Gammaproteobacteria > Burkholderiales > Rhodocyclaceae > JADKHX01. The sequence goes on from CAZAGR010000015.1 coordinate 2,980, forward strand.
GGCCAGCGGCAGCGCCTGCACGCGGCCCGCCGGATCATCCACCGCATCGGCGATCTGCGGGAAAAAACTGGCGGAATCCAGTGCTTGCTTGGTGTCACGCATCAGCTGATGCAGTGGCAGCAATCGCGGCAACGTCCCAAAAACGCGCATGCTATCCACGATATCCAGCAAAGCCATGTGCGGGAGGGCGCCAGCCTCGCCGTCCATGGGGGTTGCCTGCAGCGTAATCTTTCCCTTCCCGCGCTGCTCGTCGTTGAAGCGCAGCGTGAGCGTCGCCAAGGTATCGAGTTGAGGACCGTTCAGGCTATGGCGCAGGGTGATTTCCTGCGACGTAGCGCTGGCAGCGAAGAGTGCGCAAATCAGAAATAGCGATTTTTTCATGGCATGCGCCGGTCGGTGGGGAAATCCAATTCGTCAAAGTGTGCAAAATTAACACAGATAGTCACTTGAAAAATCTGGGGATGATCGTTTCAAGCGGACGATCGAATGATTCATTCCCCAAATCCTGCCATTCGTCGCATAGCGATGGCTGGTAATGGATCGCACGCCTAATCTGGCGCCATCACCACCCCACATGAAGGAGATGGATCATGAAACGGACTCTCAACAAACGCAACTACTCAGCCTTTGCCGCGCTTGCCGCCGCCTGGATGATTTCAAGCTCGACCGCATTGGTCTTTGCCAATGAAACTGCGACGATGAAAATCGTCCAGTCGCCGATTCCCGTTATCGGCCGCTTTGTGGTGACCCCTTTTGGCGCGACCTACAAGGCAGCAGATAGCGGTGCCGCACACGACTAAAGTGACACCATCCCGCCGATGACTGCATCGGCAAACTATTTTTCGGAGACAAGAATGACTATTGCTGAAGACTTGACGCGTATTGAAGAGCTGCGAAATCGCGGCAGCCTGACGGATGACGAGTTCAATCGCGCCAAGGCGCGAATACTCGGCAGCCCGACGCCTGCGGGGCTGAATGTAACGGCTCTGAACGGGTTTCGTCGCTCAACGACAGACCGCTGGGTTGGCGGTTTGTGCGGCGGTCTGGGCGCCGCCACCGGAATGGCTTCGTGGTTGTGGCGTCTGCTGTTCACGCTGCTGTTCCTGGTCGGCGGCACCGGGCTGCTGATTTACATCATTTTCTGGGTGTTTGTACCGAGTGAATGATCCTGGGAAAGGCCGCTGACCACGGTGGAAGTCCATGTTGCAAAAAAGGTTGGAGCTGCGCTGATGTGGAGTCGCCCAGCCCCTCCTGAAAATCAAGATTTGATAAGGGTGGCAAATTCCCCGCTGTCGATCAGCTTTTGTAGATCGTTTGCGCCACCGATCAATACGCCTTTTACAAAAATCATCGGGAAGGTCGGCCAGCCGGTCCACATCTTCAGGGCATTGCGGCGTCGCCACATGCTCAGATAGCTGCCGTATTCCAGGTACTTGTAGGGCGTGCCAAGCGCATCAAGCGTTTTGCGTGCCTTTTTCGGCATGGGGTTTTGCGCCATGCCCACCACCACGACCGCATTGGCCGCGATGGCATCCTGTACTTCGCGGACGATGTCTGCGTTGTTATCGGTGATGGTCTGGCGAATTGAAGAATGAATGCGCGCTTCGTCGAGGATGCTGCGGGTCATAGTGAGTGCCTTGAAGGTTGAGGTGAAGTTGCAATGATAACAACCTGCCAGGCGCAGCGCTGTGCCGGGCAGGTTGGCGTCAGTTTTGTTGGTGGATTATCGCCGGAGCAGCCGTGCCAAACTTGCGCCGAACCCAGTGAGGCAGGTTGTCGAGATAGGAATACAGCACCGGCACCACAACCAGCGTCAGCAGGGTTGATGTGATGAGCCCGCCGATGACCGCACGCCCCATCGGCGCCTGCGATTCAGCACCATCACCCATGCCGATGGCCATGGGCAGCATGCCGAAGATCATTGCCAAGGTGGTCATGATGATCGGGCGCAGACGGACTTGACCGGCGCGCAGTAAGGCGTCGTGCTGCGCCATTCCCTCCCGCTGTGCCTGATTGGCAAAGTCGACCAGCAGGATTGCGTTTTTGACCACCAGTCCCATCAGCATGATGAAGCCGATGATCGAGAACATATTCATCGTCGAGCCGGTGACGATCAGCGCCACTAGTACGCCGACTAGCGTGAAAGGCAGCGATGCCATGATGGCAATTGGCTGAAGGAAGCTGGCAAATTGCGAGGCGAGAATGAAGTAGATGAAAATCACCGCCAGCCCCAGCGCGACGATCGCGGCGGCGCCGGCTTCGTCGTTCTGTTCGGCTTCACCCTTGATGTCGAAGCGATAGCCCTGTGGCAGGTCGATCGACTTGACCAGATTTTTCACCTCCTTTGCTGCGTCGCCGCTCGGGCGACCTTCAACGTTGGCATAAATGCCGACGCGGCGCTCGAGATTCTGTCGCTTAATCACCTGCGGGCTGGTTGACGGAATGAACTCGACGACCTGGCGTAAGGGCACCATCAGCGGTACGCCGTTTGCGTCCATCCGGTTGGTGGAAATATATAGATCGCCAAGGTCGGAGAGTTTTTGCCGGTCGGAGCGCGGTAGTTGAACGTTGACCTCGTAGTTCTGACCATCCGGCGCCAACCAGTTGCTGACCTGGTCGCCATTTACGAATGGTCGCAGGGCAGCGCCGATGCGCTCAACAGAAAGTCCCAGATCACTCGCTACGGCCGGGTTGACCTTGATGATGACCGCCGGGTTTGCCTTCTGCAAGCTGTGTTCCAGGTCCACAATACCTTTGACCGCGCCAATTTTTTTCATGACGTCGTCGAGAATAGTCGGCAGTTCGGCGGAGGCCGGGCCAATCAGATTGATCCAGATCGCCTTGTCAAAGCCGAGCGATGGCTCGATCCCGGGAATACTCTTCAGTCGATCACGTACTGCTGCTTCCATCTGTTTCTGCGTGCGCCGCCCGGTGGTGCTTGCGTCGGTCAGCTTGATCAGTAATTCGGCTTCATTCCGGTTGTTGTCGCCAACCGTCGTGCTGACCAGCTCGATCTCGTGGAATTCGCGGAGGGCTACTTCAACCTGAGCTACTTTAGTGTCGGTATAGGTCAGGCTGGTGCCCACCGGCGTCTTGATCTTCAGCGCAAAGAAACCTTCGTCTGTCTTTGGGAAGAACTCACCGCCCACCAAGGGCACGAGGAAGAAGCTGCCAACGAAAATTGCGCCGGCCACAGCGAGGGTTGTTTTTCGTCGCCGCAAAGTCAATTCCAGCAGGCGACCATAAATCGCGTGCAGCCACTCGACACGATGCTCGACACTTTCCATCAGGCGTCCAAGCCAGGGCGCCTTGCTGAAGCGTGATTCAATAGGATCTTTCCATAGTGACGAGAGCATCGGGTCAAGCGTAAAGCTGACGAACAGCGACACCAGCACAGCCACCGTCACGGTGATGCCGAACTGAAAAAATATTCGGCCGATGATGCCACTCATGAACGCCACCGGGATGAATACGGCGCAGATGGCAAAGGTGGTGGACATGACAGCGAGGCCGATTTCCTCAGTCCCGTCGCGTGCTGCAGCAACGTGGTCCTTGCCCATGCCAAGGTGACGCACAATGTTTTCGCGCACGACAATGGCGTCATCGATCAGCAGGCCGATACAGAGGGATAGTGCCATCAGTGTGACGTAGTTGATGGTGAAGCCGAATGCATACATGGCGATGAAACTCGAGATGACCGAAATCGGCAGCGTGAGTCCGGTGATGATGGTGCTTCGCCAGGAGTGCAGGAAGAGAAACACGATCAATATAGTCAACAAGCCGCCTTCGACAATCGTGCGCTTGACGTTGTCGAGCGAATTCTTTACGAATTGCGCGTTTTCTGAAATTGACCGGATCTCGACATCAGGAGGCAGTTCCTTGCGCAATTGTGCGACCGCCTTGGCGATGTCTTCACCGACCGAGACTAGGTTGGCATCTTGGGTTTTGAAAATGTTCAAGGTCAACGCCGGCTGTCCATTGATGCGACCGATCGACTGTTCTTCACGTTCTCCGTCGCTGATCGTGGCGAGTTGCTCGAGTAGCACGGGAGATCCCGCGCGACGCGCGACAATAATCTGGCGGAAGGCCTCGACGCTCTTGAGCTTGCCTTCGACGCGCACCAGCTGTTCCTGCTCGATGGCCCGCAGCGCGCCGGCCGGCAGGTCCTGATTCACCTCGCGGATGGCGCGTACCACTTCGTCGACGCCAATTTGGTAGGCCAGCATCTGGGAGGGTTTCAGACTGATTTGCACCTGGCGCTGGACGGCGCCGCCGAGAGCTACGCGGCCTACGCCCGAGACGCCCTGCATGCGTTTGACGATTTTCTGGTCGGCAAAGGTAGACAGTTCGCGCAGGCTGCGGCTCTTTGAGAGGATGCCGAAGGTTGACGTGGGTTGCGCACCATCAAACTGGCCGCGGACAATTAGCGGATCTTTTGCGTCGCGGGGAAACGACGGGCGGATCTGGGCGATCTTGTCACGCACGTCCTGCACGGCTTTGGTCATGTCGGTCGACAACTGAAACTCCACCCACAGTTCGCCGCGCCCCTCGAACGAATTAGTAAATATGTTCTTGGTGCCGGTGATGGTGTTGACCGCTTCCTCAAGCGGTTTCACCAGGTCGGCTTCCACTTGCTCCGGCGATGCACCGGGATAGCGAATCTGCATCCAGACGCCGGGCACCTGAATGTCGGGCATCTGCTCGACGCCGAGTTTGGAGTAGGAAATGATTCCCAGGACTGTCAGCGCCAGCATGATCATGGTGGCGAATACGGGCTGGTTGATGCTGGTTTTGGTGATCCACATGATGTCAGGCCGCAATCAGGCGGGTTTGGCAATAGTTGGCGCTGGCGGCACGGCGCGCAGCACCGCTGGAGCGCCGGCTTTGAGGCCATTCATGCGGATACGAACCACCGGCGTGCCTTCCGCCAGTCCGGACTTTATTTCCGTCACTCCGCTGACTTCGTCGCGTTGGCCAATACCCACTGCGCGTTTGGCCAGCTTTGCATCTTCTATTGAGAAAACATAGGCTTGTCCGGCTTCTTCAAAAATGGCACCCGACGGAATGACGGGCATGGCACGTGATTGCGACAACGTTACCGAGCCCTCTGCGAACATGCCGCCGCGCAGACTGCCGTCGGGGTTAGGAACCGCAACGAACAGCTTGATCGAGCGGGAACCGGGTTCGGCAACCGGGTTAATACGCTGGATCTTGCCTTCGAACTGCCGCTCGCCAAAGCCATCGACGTGAAAGCGCACAGCCTGGCCAGGAGTAATGTTGGGTACGTCGGATGCCGGCACGGTGGCTTCAAGTTCCAGTTGCGAAAGGTCGACGATGTTGACGATCGGGGCATCGGGCATGATGCGCTCGCCGCCATTGACCATGCGCTTCGCCACTTTTCCCGTAATGGGTGAACGCACAATGGCATCGTTCATCGCTTTTTTCGCCAGCGTAACTTGTGCATCGGCCCAACGCACGGCCGCCTCGCTGCCCTGGAAGGTGCTTTGCGTCTGGTCGTAGGCGTTTTGTGAGATGAAATTCTGCTTCAGCAGCGCTTGATTCGTATCGCGGTTACGCATTGCAATGGTCAGCCGCGAACGCCGTTCCTCTTGGTCCGCCTGAGCTGCCTCCAACCGCGAACGCAGGTCCGTCGTATCGATTTCGGCGACTACGGTGCCTTGTTTCACCGACTCGCCCTCACGCACCAGAACCCGGCTCACCTGGCCAGCAACGGTCGATTTGACCAAGGACTGAGTCACGGGGGTGAGCGATCCGGAAATCGTGATCGTCCGTGCCAGGGACTGCCAGCTCACTAGCGCGACATCGCTCGCCGCAAACTCAAGGGTAACCGGTGTCTCTGCCTTCTTGCTGTCGCTGGCCGCACTTGCTTCACTGGTTTTGTACGCCATTCCGCCGCCAACGCTTGCAATTACTATCACACTCAGCGTCGCAATCCAGAAAGTTTTTCGCCGCAATATTGGCACGGGGCGTATTGCGGGTACCGCAGGTGCCGCGGATGGTGTTGAATGAGGTTTCATCATAGTGGTCGCTTTCGTGAGCCTTGGCTTGTGACCTCGGCTGGTTGGAATTCACTCATGTGGCGAGTAAATCCACGTGTTTCAGGGTGGAAAATTATAGAGCGGAAAGTATCGGAACGCAGAATAGCGTTGAGCCTGACAAGCCTCGAGAGTTTTGCGATGAAAGGCAGAATTCAGGGAACCAAATGCGGGTGCGTGGTGCGGAACGCAGTCCGTTCATTGAACAGAGCCTCGCCATTTACTGTTGGACTTCGTCCAGTTGCTCAACCCAGGAGAGCGCCTGACCAAGAATTTCTCCGAGCAATCCGACCCCCAGACCCTGCGGCAGTAGCGCCTGCACCTCCTCAACATTATTGGCGTCGTAGCATTCGGTGAGTTTGAGCACGTGGCCGAGATGGCCGTCACCGGACAGCAGCGCAAGGCGGACCTCGTCGGGCAGGCCGATCTTGTCGAGTATGTCGGTCATCTTCATTCCCAGCGCGCCGGGTATTAGCGACATCAGTCCGGCGATAAAGGCCAGATCAGGTAGGGAGTGTTCCTTCGGGTAAAGTCGTTCGGCCAGCAATTCCATAAAGCGGGCGCGCAGTGCGGCGTATTGCATCCGCGGATTGCGATTGACGTCCGGTTCGCCGCTGCGGCTGAGAACCAGCAGTTGGAGCCAGCGCTGTAACTGGCGGCGACCGATGGTGGCAATGGCTTGGCGGACCGAAGTGACGCGGCTCCGCGCACCGACGCCGACCGAATTGGTCAGTCGCATCAAATTAATCACCAGCGCGGGTTCTTTGCGAAACGCTTCCTCGAGTTCCGGCGTTTCGGCATCCGCTGCCAGCAACTGGATGATTTTGAACACGCCCAGCGTGGATGGATCGAGTGAACGCCCCTCGACCAAGCTTGGCTTGGCAAAGTAGTAGCCCTGAAAAAGTTCGAAGCCAATCAGAGAGCAAAACTCCAATTGTGTCTGGGTTTCGACATCGCCGGCAATCAGACACATGCGGGTGGTCTTCAGATCGCTGGCGACCGATTGGATTTGCTGCGGCGGCAGATCTTTCAGATTGACCTTGAGGTAGCTCGCAAAGTCGGCCTTTCCATTCTGGACGGACGCGGCATCACGAATGTTGGTGATCGAAAAGTTGTATCCCGCGGCCTTGAGTTCGCGGCATCGTTCAAGCACGCTTGGATCGTCGAGGGTCGCTGCATCCAGTGCAAACACCACCATGTGCTTGGGCAGGAGTTCAATGGCGTCATTGTCCAGAAAATGCGGGTTGACGTTGATGAATGTGCGAACCCGGCCCAGCACATCCGGCAAACTTAGTTCAGCGAAGGCCGAGCAAACAAGCTCGGACGAGACTGCCGATGAGCTTTCGCGTGTGAGGGCATCTTCGCCGGTCGCGCGAAACAGGAGCTCGTAGCCGATCAGCACTTCATTCCGGTTGAGGACGGGCTGACGGCCGAGAAAGATGTCGCGCAGTGGATCTGTCGCAGGATTCATGGATTTGCGCTCACCGTAACGCGTAAAACGAAAGTGGGGTTCCCCCGCATGTGCCGTTAATGGCCGGCATCCTGAACCTGGGTTCAAGGTGGCCACGTTCCTGCCGCTTCAGGTTCACTCGCTATGGAGCGATCACAACGGCGGCGTCACTGGGCGGTGGCCGATGCCAATTAGCATTGGTTCAAGGAATGTATGGCCTTGGCGAACACTGCAGGGGAAAATCGAATAGTGGCATGATGAAGTTCCTGACTCAGCGGAATTTTGAAAACCTAATCCACATCCGTGGCAAGAGCGACACGTGCTTCAATGGAATCGATTCTACGCTGAAGCGTTTCCACTTCAAGCGCTGCAAGGCTGCTTGCCGGCGCGCTGCCTGCACTGACGAGTTCGTGTGCCAGATCAAGCGCAGCCATTACCGCCAGTCGCTCGCTGGTTCCCTTGCTTCGGTCGGTGATTTCCGTCAGCTTGCTGTTCAGAAGTGCGGCCGCCGTGCCCAGCGACTCTCGGTTCTCGGGGGTGCAGGCAACGCGGTAGTCCTTGCCTAGAATTTTCAGACCAATAGTGGAATTGTTGGTGGAACTGGTCGCGTTCATTCGACAGGGAGACCTGATCTAAGCGTTTCCAATCGGGAAACGGTGATTTCAATCTTGTTTTGCAAGGCTCGCTTGCTGGCTTCGAGATCAGCGATGTTCGCGCGCAGAACCGAATTCTCTGCACGCACGTTACGGTACAGTTCAAGCAGGCGGTCAATCTGATTTTCCAGAGGTTCAAGCGTTAGTTTCATAGCCTGCAGTTTGTTGCAAAACCCGGGCGCGGTCAACTGGCTGACGAAGCCCCGTACGACGGGTCTACCGGGCCAACGCCGGCGGCCAGAACTGCGCGCAATCGCCCGGGTATCAAAGGTAATTTCAAACTGATCAAGCCGCTTTGGGCAAGTTGCTCTTTGAGCGATGCGTCAAGGTCTACGGTTAGCGCGATGATCTGCATGGCCGGGAATTCAGATCCTAGCAAGCTCGTCATTGATATGACTTGGGTGACATTCGTTGTAGTACAGCTGCACAGCAAAAGCGCGGGTGTATAGGTCCGGCAAAGATGGCGTGCATCGGTTTCATCTTTGGCATGTAAAGGGGCCTTGAAAAACTGGCGCAGTGTCGCGAGGGTATGAGTGGTTCGTTGTGGATCGGAATCGACCACCAAACAGGTTCCCGAAAACTCAGGCGCAGCAGCAGGCAAGGTCAGTGACAGCGATGCTGCGGCCGTTACCGGAGGGGGATTGCCTTGTGGCAGGTCGAACCAGAAAACAGATCCGCGTCCCGGGACTGAGTGCACACCTATTTCTGTGCCCAACAGGAGTGCCGCGCGGCGGCAAATGGCGAGTCCGAGCCCGAGTCCCTTATGCGCAGCGCGCTCTTCATTGCCGATCTGGGTATAGTCATCAAAAATGCTGTGCACTTTGTCGGCGGCGATGCCGATGCCGGTGTCCCAAACTTGCACTCGAATACTATTTCCACGGCGTCTGCAGGTCACGAGCACGCCACCACGATGACTATAGCGGACCGCATTGCCGACCAGATTGAGGGCGATCCGTTCGACAAGTTGCGGATCGCTGCAAATCCAGTAGGTTCCCGCACTGCAATGTATGGGTAGCCCTTTTGCTCCTGCGATCGGCGCCAGATTGTCGCAGACGCGCCCAAGAATTTTGGACACGTCTATATTTTCCAGTCGGACCGGGAACTCGCCGGTTTCCATTCGTGACAGGTCCAGCAGTCCGTCCAGCAGTTCCTGTAGATGGTGGACGGACGATTCGATCTGGGCCATCACTATCTGACGTTCCGCTGCGGTCATGCTGCTTCGTGCCTGGGTCACAAACAGCGACAGCGCATGCAGGGGTTGGCGCAGGTCGTGGCTGGCGGCCGCCAGAAACTGGGTCTTGGCCAGTGTGGATCGGCGTGCCACATCGCGCTCGGTGACAAGTCCTGCGGTGGCGTGCGCAATTCCGTCTTGCAGTGCATTTTGCGAGAACTCTATCTGCCGGCCCATCTGGTTGATACCCACTACCAATTCGTCGAGCGGGCCGGCCTCCGACAATGGCATCCTTGCACCAAGCTCGCCTCGGCCGATTTGTTGGACCACGCTGATCGCGTTGCGAATTTGTTCACGAATGCGGCGTGTGATCCTCGCTACAATTACTGTGCCCAATAAGGCTCCGCCCAACGCCAGGGCGATGGCCATCAGTATTTGCTGATCACGTTGAACCAGCAGACGCTGTCGGTCCACGATCACGGTGACGCGCCCGATCGGCGGCGCCGCATAACTGATGCCCGATGGTTTTGTGCCCGAATAAAAATCCTCGACGGTCACGTTCGGGGCCACGAGCGGCTCGGTCACTTCAAGATATCGGTTGGCCGAGGATTTTGTAGTGGTAGTTTTTGATCGTGTTCCCGATTGATACAGCACGCTGCCATCCGGGCGCTGAATGATCACTGCCACCGTGTCTGGTGAGAATCGCATGACATTGCCGACGATCTCAGTCATCAATTCTTGATTGCCTGAGACTACTGAAAACGTCAGGGAACTGGCGAGTTGTCGTGCGACGGCAGCGGCCCGTAGCTCATTTTCGTCACTCATCAGGCGGTAGCCGAGTGACACCAAAATCGTCGCCAGCAGCCCGGCAACGAGCAGCATTGGCAACAGGGCCATCAAAAGTGCTTGCCTGCGCAAAGAGATTTTCATCGTAGCGACTTTCTCAGCGCCGCATCAAGTGCTTTTTCGTCCAGGCTGAGGCCGAAGGCGCGGGCAATATCGGGGTTGATTTGGAGTGTGAAATCGTCTGAGGTTTGCGGCGACGGCAGCGATCCTCGTGCCAGAAAATCGTCTACAAACCGCAGAGCGGTGACGCCTTGCTGGCGTGGGGTTGAGAAGATCGCGAGCAGGGCGCCGGCCTTGACGTAAGAGGGAGAAAATCCGATCAATGGAACTCTCTGACGATAACTGGCAATAAGAATTCCGGTGATGGTTTGATTGTTGTAAATCGTCGGATCAGGAATCGCGAGGATGATCTCTGAACGATCAAGCAGGGATTGCAGTGTCGGGTATAGGTCGCAGTTGAGACATTCCGCGATTTCAGCGGTGAGGTCTTGTTTCTCAAGAGCGACTTCCACCTCTTTTTTGAGCATTTTAGATTCGGTCCCCAGCAGCACGCCGACATTTTTGATGCCTGGGAGTGCCAGCTTCAGCAGACGCGCTTGTCGTGCAAGCGGTTGATCCAACAGCACGGCTGACACCCGACCGGGGCGGGCACCGCGGGGTTGGTGACGTTCAAAGGCCGTCCGGGGTAGCAGGACAGCCAGCGTTGCCGGCGCGGTAGCGGCGTCGGAAAAACGAGCGCTTGCATCGGCCCAGGCTTTGGCTCCAATGGTTACCAGCAAGGCTGGCGCAGGCGTACGTTGTTCGAGTTCGGACCAGGGCGCAATGATCCAATCAGCCGACCGTGGGTCTGCCTGCAAGGTGCGGGCGGTCTCGGCGTAGACGCCGCCTGCCTCGGACAGCGCCACCCAGACGACCGGGGCCGCAGCGCCGACATTGAAGGCGATCAGGCACAGACCGCCCAGCAGGGCGGAACGCAGAAATATGCGCAAAAGCATCACGACCGAGAGGTCAACGGCAGTAAGTTAGAAATCGAGCTTTAGCGAGGCGAATATGTGCCGGTCGAATTCAAATTGTTTGCGCGGGAGGTGCGCCTGCTGGGTGCCATTGGCCGCTTGGACGGTGAGTGCAGCCTCGGCCTGCGTGGCACCGAGTTTGAAACGATGGCCGAGACGAATATCAAGGCGTTCGGTCGGTTGCAGCCTGTCGGAATAGCCTCGCCAGCTCACGGTGTCGACTGCGGTCAGGATGAGCGACAGATCCGTGCCGCTGCTAAATCGCTGCATCAGGGCCAGCGTAGCGATATGACGCGGTGTCTTGATCAGATACTCCTGCGTGTAAAAGTAGTCTTTAACGGATGGCTGCAAGAATGTCTGATTGGCGAGAACGTCGGTTCCCGGGAACGGGGTCCAGCGTAGTTGATACTCAAGACCTCTGATGATCGGGCCGGTCAGGTTTTCATAGTCGTTGGCCAAGGTGCCCGAGGCGGGAAGTGATGGCAGCACGACGATTCGGTTTTGCCGCAGCAGATCGCTGATACGTTCTTCAAAGACCCGTACGTCGAGCGTGGCATGGACGGCGCGGAATTCGCCGAGGTAGCCGATTTCGCGCGAATTGATTTTTTCGGCGGCAGCCATTCCTGATGACAAGACGCCACGAGCCAGTTGTGTGTTGCCTAAGTAGACCCGGATATCGCCGGCCAACTCGAAATTGGTGGGTTGGCGAAACGCGCGCGTCAATCCGGCGCGAAAGGTATGTTCGGGCGTCAGGTGATAATTGATGGCCAGGCGCGGCGCCGTGGCTGCCCCGGCTTGCTCATGATCTTCAATGAACAGGCCGGCATTGACAATCCATTGTGGATGCGGACGCCACTCGGCATTACCAAAGGCACGCAATGTCTGGAATGAAACTTCATCTTTGGCGAAGTTCGGACGTGACTTTACGGTTTCACTATGGGAACCGATGCCCCACACCACGCGCGTCGACCCGGCCATCGCAAAGCTGTGCTGTATTTCGAACTGGGTACGCCGACCGATACCACTATTATTGATCACGACGCCCGGAACCGGCGTGTAGTTGTACTGGTCACTGAAGTGTTCCTGCGTGACCATTGCCGAGACCCGGATTTCCTCACCGGGCGTAATGATGTAGCGCCATTGGCCTTGTGCATAGGCGTTGGACCAATTGATATCGCGCTGGGGGTTATTGACCGTTGCGGCAAAGCCTTCCTGGGAGTCGAGGACGCCCGCACCTGCGTTAATCATCAAAATTGAACTTGGCGAGGTCGCGATGTCAGCGCGTAAAGTCGCATGACGAAACCGCTTGTCGTCGTACGCATTCACATAGCCGTGGTCATGGCGCTCCGTCGCGGTGATGCGGAAACTGGCCTTGTTGATGGCTCCGCCGTAGCGCGCAACTGTGTCGAGCACGCCGTTATCGCCACTGGTAACAGAGAGCATGCCACCCAGAGTATCTGATGTATGTCGGGTGACGATATTGATGACGCCAAGAAAGGCATTGGCGCCGTACGCGGCGGAGTTCGATCCGCGCAGCACTTCGATGCGCTCGACATCTTCCAGCACGACATCCATCGTGCCGCGGTGCGTGTCGCCTGTATAAAAGCTCGAATACACCGAACGTCCGTCGATCAACACTTGATTGCGTGTGCCGGCTTCATCCAGCGCCGAGTGATAAAGGGCGAGCGGATTGGCGCCGTTGAAGCCGCCAACCATGTATCCCGGCACCAGACAGAGGAGGTCGGCCACTTCGCGCGCACCGGAGCGCCGGATCATCTCGCGGTCGATGACCGTCACCGCGCCGGGTGTATCAGCAAGTGCCTGGGGCAGGCGGGTCACGGAATAGACAATCGGCAGTTCGGTAAAAAAGTCGAGATCCGAGGCCTGATTGGCCCATGCCGGCAGGCTCAGAGCCGCCAACAGTACTGACGACAGGCGGATTGCGTGGGCGATCGGTGTATTCATGATTTCTCCTTTTTTCACTTCCGGGTCAAATCGTTACATTGCGTGATGCAAATCTTTAACCACGGCGACACGGCGCAAACAAAACCTTGGCTATTTATCATGATTGTCGCCGTGCGCGCCATGGTGAATGCTTTTCCGACTCTCCCGGCTTAGGCATGTATCGTGGAATGAGGTCGCTCGATGGCAATGCTGACAGGTTAATGCATTCGTCACTTTCTTCCAACTATGGCGATGCCGGCGATCACCAACGCTGCGCCGAGCATCTGAGGCGTCGAAATGCGCTCATCAAGAAGCGCGGCAGCGAAGGCGATGGTCAACAGCGGGCCTAGCATTCCGACCAGAGCTGCCTGGCCACTGCCAATACGCCGGATCGCCGCTGACTGGGCGAACACGGGAACGGCCGTTGAAAATATGGCCATTGCGAGGCTGTAGCCATACACCGGCCAGGCCTGATCGAGCGCTGCCAGCGAGTGTGTTGCCAGAAAGTGGCCAAAGGTAGCGGCGGTAGAGACCAGCATGGCCATCGCGGTAAAACGGGCAGCACCGATTCGCGCGATCATTTCGCCGCTGCCGGTCAGGTAAATGGCGTAGCAGATCGAGGATGCGAACACCAGGCCGGCGCCAGTCCATACCGCGATGGCGTCGTCGCCCACGCGCAAATCATGGGCAAATGCCGCGGCGATTCCGGTGTAGCACAAGGCAATGGAAATCCATTCGCGGCGTGTAATGCGGCGGCCGTGAATAGCCACACCGAGGAGAAGCGTCAAAGTCGGGTAGGTAAATAAAATCAGTCGTTCAAGCCCGGCAGAGATGTATTGCAGACCCAGAAAGTCAAGAATGCTGGCGCCGTAATAACCGAACAAGCCCAAAACTATTATTGACAAGGTGTTGCGCAGCGAGAGCGGTGGCGAGGTCCGCGAAGCGAAAAATCCGACCCACAGGAAGATCGGCAACGCAAAACTCATGCGCAGTGCCAGTAACGTTACGGCATCGACGCCATAGGGGTAGGCCAGTTTGATCAGGATGGCTTTGAAGGAAAAGCCGCAGGCGGCGATGACCGCCAGCAGCAGACCCCACCGGCGCTCGCGTTCAGTGAGCATGCGGCGTCGAGGTATTTGCCCGTTGATGCGCCAGCCACACGACAGCGGCCGCCCAGCCCAGTGCAAGGACACCGGACAAGGTTCCGACGATATGCGCGAAGCGTCCCCAGCGCTGCGCGTGCCGCAAGCCACCAATCGACTCGAAGAGATAAATCCAGTCATGAGGGCCATCTTCGCCGGTTTGTCCGGTCAGCAAAATCAGCTGTGGTTGCAGCGCGTCGTAGATGTATGGCGCGACATCAACCAGACTCATCGCGGCCCACCAGCAGCAGATGGCTGCGCCGAATGGATCGCGATTCTTGATCAGAAATGCGGCGGCGATGCCGAACGGCAGTGCAATCTGGAACAAACTTCCGCCGGCAATAGTCAGAAATTCACCAAAGGGGATGAAAAACATGTGTCCCGCCTCGTGGAGCGGAAGCACGATAGAGTGCATGAAACTCTGGTTGATCGCGCCTTCGGCAAGGCTGTAGGTGACGAGGCGAAGCGTCCACAACGCCAGCACGACGATTACTGCGGCTCTGACCAGCAGCGTGTGGGGATCGGCATCGCGCAGATATAGCAGGCGGGCGTACCCGGTTTCAAATTCCTCTATCGTGTAATCGCTTGCGCTGGCTGGATCATCGACAAACTCGACACGCTCGACACTCTTGGCGTGCTCTGTTTGAGCACCGTGCTGCTGCTGCCACTTGTGCATGTAGACGCCGCAGGCCGGGCAGGCGTCGGTCTCTCCCAAGGGATGCGAGGGTGTGACGCCGCATTTGGGGCATACGGGATAGGAAGGTGGTAACACCCGCTGGACTGACGATGCTTTACCGTCGTCGGCCGCCGAGAATTGAACCGAGCACGCCGCGCACGATTTCACGACCGACTTGCGAGCCGATCGCGCGCGCCGCGCTTTTCATGGCAGCTTCTGTGGCGCTTTCGCGGCTGCGACCCTTGCTCGGCGTGCCACTGAAAAGATCTCCGATTGTATCGAGGAAGCCACCGCTGTCGGCTGCCGGAGCGGCGGGCGCCGTGTCCTCTGTGTCTACCTTTGTGTCTGTCTTTGTGTCTCTTAAGGGGACTTCCTTTGCCGTGTCGCCAGCGCCGACTTTTT
>CAZAGR010000016.1:0-17905 GCA_964484585.1 uncultured Propionivibrio sp.
GAATGCCCGGCTGTTCAACGAGACCAAGGAGGCGCTGGAGCAGCAGACGGCATCGGCCGAGGTGCTGCGCGTAATCAGCAATTCGGTGGCCGACACGGCGCCGGTGTTCGACATCATTCTGGACAGTTGCCAGCGCCTGTTTGCTTCCGAGCAGTTGGGCATATTCCAGTTGGGTGAAGACGGCTTGCTGCATGTCGGTGCTTGGCGCGGTGCGGCCTTCGAGGCCGTGACGCGCAGTTTTCCCAAGCCGGTAGGGCAGACCATTACCGGAATTGCCCTGGAGTCCCTCAACACCGTACATATCCCCGACGCTGCTGCGGTGGTCGATCCGCCGCCCAGTTTGCAAGCAACACTGGCACTGGCTGGCAATTACTCTGCGGCATGGGCGCCGATGCTGTGGGAGGGACGGGGCGTGGGGTCAATTTGCATCATGCGCCAGCCGCCCAAGGCATTCGGCGATAAAGAACTGGCACTGCTCAAGACCTTTGCCGATCAGGCGGTGATCGCGCTGCAAAATGCCAAATTGTTCGCTCAGGCCGAGACCGCCCGCGCCGCCGCCGAAACGGCGAACGAGGCCAAGAGCGCTTTCCTGGCCACGATGAGCCATGAAATTCGCACGCCGATGAACGCGGTGATCGGCATGAGTGGGCTCTTGCTGGATACACCCCTGAACGACGAGCAGCGCGACTTCGCCGGCACAATTCGCGACAGCGGTGATGCTTTGCTGACGATCATCAACGACATCCTCGACTTCTCCAAAATCGAGGCCGGGCGCATGGATGTGGAGGCGCAGCCGTTCGACTTGCGCGAATGCGTGGAATCGGCGCTGGATCTGATCGCCGGACGCGCCGCCGAAAAGCGGCTGGACATCGCCTATGTGTTCGAGGGCGACGTGCCCGTAGCAGTGCGCGGCGACGTGACGCGGCTGCGGCAGATCCTGCTCAACCTGCTGGCCAACGCGGTGAAGTTCACCGATGCGGGCGAGGTGGTGCTGAGCGTAGCTGTACGCGACATGGCTGTCGACAAAGAGATCAGCTTTACCGTGCGCGATACCGGTATCGGCCTGAGCCCGGAAGGTATGTCGCGGCTGTTTCAGAGTTTCAGCCAAGCCGACAGCTCCACCACCCGCAAGTACGGAGGCACTGGGTTGGGCCTCGCCATCAGCAAGCGGCTGGCGGAGTTGATGGGTGGCACCATGTGGGTGGAAAGTGCCGGTGCGGGGCAGGGTTCAACCTTCAAGTTCACCATTAAGGTGCCCGAGGCCGAACTGCCGCAGGGCGCCCGCCGCGAACTCACGGGCCAGCAGCCGGCGCTCAAGGGCCGGCGTATTCTGGTGGTGGATGACAACGCGACCAACCGTCGCGTGCTTGCGTTGCAAGCTGCCAAATGGGGCATGACGGCCAAGGACACGGAGTTTCCAGAGCAGGCGCTTGAGTGGGTTCAGGCGGGTGAGCCATTTGATCTCGCCATCCTCGACATGCATATGCCCGGAATGGACGGTCTGCAACTGGCTGCAAAACTGCATGCGGCGCGCAGTGCATTGCCGCTGGTCTTGTTCAGCTCGCTGGGGCGCAAAGAAGTCGGCGCTGGCGACACGGCGTTTGCCGCTTATCTGCACAAGCCGCTGCGCCAGAGCCAGTTGTTTGACACCATGGTCAGCTTGCTTTCCGGGGCAGAAGTGGTGCGTGTAGTGGATGTGCCCAAGCCAAGGATGGACAGCGAGATGGCGATACGTCATCCGCTGCGCATCTTGCTCGCCGAGGACAATGTGGTGAATCAGAAGTTGGCCATGCGCCTGTTGAGTCAGATGGGCTATCGGGCAGATTTGGCGAGCAATGGTATCGAAGCGATTGAAAGTGTCGAGCGGCAGACTTACGATGTGGTGCTGATGGATGTGCAGATGCCCGAAATGGACGGACTGGAGGCGAGTCGCCGGATTACCGCCAAATGGGCGATTGGAGCGCGACCGCGTATTGTGGCCATGACGGCCAACGCGATGGCGGGCGACCGAGAAATGTGCATGGCCGCAGGCATGGATGACTATGTGACCAAACCCATTCGCGTCGAGCAGTTGATTCAGGCGTTAAATGCGGTGTTGGCGCGCGACGCTGGAAATATGAGTGAAAAGACATGAGCGAAAACACGATTGATCCCGCTGCGTTCAAGGAACTTCAGGACACGGCTGGCGTGGAGTTCACCTCCGAGCTGGTGGCTACTTTTCTGGAGGAAACGCCGCCGTTGTTGGCAGAGTTGGCAAGTGCCCTGGCGGCGAGGCAGGAAGCAGTTTTCCGGCGAACGGCGCATTCGTTGAAAACCAACGCGCTGACCTTCGGTGCACTGAAGCTTGCAACGCTCGCTCGCGAGCTTGAATTGCGCGATATCAACTCCGAGGCAAAGGACAATTCGCTACGACTGGATGACTTTATGCAGGAGTACGAGCGCGTGGCGACCGAGTTGGCGGAGCTTTGCCGTGTCTGATAACGTGAACGCCTCGCTCACCCCGGCACGGCTGTTGGTGGTGGATGACAACAAGGTCAATCGCCTGTTGTTGAAACGGAATCTGGATCTGCTTGGGCACCACGTGTCGCTGGCCGAGAACGGGCGGGTCGCGTTGGAAATGCTGCGGCGAGAAGCTTACGATCTTCTGTTGCTCGACATCGAGATGCCCGAGATGGACGGGTTTCAGGTACTGGAGGAGCTGATTCGCGATCCGCAATTGCGCGACATCCCCGTCATTGTGACGACCGGCCTGGAAGGTACGGAGAATGTCGTGCATTGCATCGAGCTGGGCGCCGAGGATTACCTGAGCAAGCCGGTCAATCCTGTCCTTTTGAAGGCGCGCGTCGGCGCCAGCCTGGAGAAGAAACGCCTGCGCGACCAGCAACGCGACATGGTGCGCCGCTTCGCGACCTCAGAGGTTGCCGATGACCTGCAGAAAACGGGATTTGCATTGGGTGGCAAGCGGGTTACCGCGTCGGTCATGTTCTCCGATATTCGCGGCTTTACTTCGCTGGTGGAGTCGCAGTCGCCGGAAGAAACCATCGAACTGCTCAATGCCTATTACGCGTTGATGTTTGAGGCCATCGGCAGTCATGGCGGAGTGGTCAATCAGATGATTGGCGATGGCCTGATGACACTGTTCGGTGCACCACGGGCATTGCCCGAACATGCCGTTTGCGCGGTGCGTGCGGCGCTGGAGATGATCGTCCGTATGGATCAATTCAACCGCGATCGTGCAGCCGCAGGCAAGCCGGAGATCAAGATCGGGATTGGTATTGCCTCAGGCGAAGTGGTGGCCGGCTATACCGGTACGATTCAACGGGCGACGTATACCTGCATCGGTGATACCGTCAACCTGGCGGCACGGCTGGAGGCGTATACGAAGGACGTGCAGCGCATGATTCTGATCGACAACGCAACACGCGCGTGTCTGGAAAAGGCAACCGTGATTGAGGCGATGGGTTTGGCGGCGCTGAAAGGCAAAGCTGCGCCGGTGGAGGTATTTTCGGTGACGCCTGGATAATAAAAGTCGGCGATGGCGGGACGGCGCGCTGAAACTACTGCGGAGCTAAGTAAATGAAATCGGCACAACTAAAGTCATTCACACAGAACATCGACGATATTCATGTCGTCGAGGCGGCAGTTCCTGATCCGGGCCCGGGACAGGTTCGGGTGCGCATGCTGTTGAGCCCGGTGAATCCCTCCGATCTTAACTTCGTGCATGGCACGTATCACGCTGCGCTTCAACGCATCATCTGGAATCAAGCGAGTGCAGCGGGCGGCGGTCGGGTGTTTTACGATCCGGCGCGCGCTAACGCTTGTCCTGAGCCGCCGTATGCGCTGGGCGGGGAAGGCGTTGGTATCGTCGATGCGATTGGTTCGGGGTTTCTTGCACGCATGCTGCGCGGCAAGCGGGTGGCTGTGGCGGGCGGCCCGCCGAACGGCACCTGGCAGGAATTTACGGTCGTTGATGCAAAGAAAGCGGTGGCGCTGCCGGATGAGATTTCGGACGAACAGGGGGCCATGTTCTTCGTTAATCCGATTACCGCCTATGTGCTGGTGCGTGAAGTGCTCAAGATCCCGCGTGGTGCCTGGTTGCTGGTTACAGCCGCCGGCTCGGCGTTGGGCAAAAGCGTGGTTCGCATGGGCAAACTGTATGGCTACCGGACGCTGTGCGTGGTTCGCTCAAGTTCTAATAGTGAAGAATTGCGCACACTGGGTGCCGACGCGGTCATTGAGACCGATCAGCAGGATCTCCTGGCGGAAGTCTTCAAAATCACCGAGGGCAAAGGCGTCGGCTACGCGATCGACTGTGTTGGCGGCGAGCTTGCGGGGCTGGTCGTGCGGTGTCTGGGACTTGATGGCCGGCTTGTGATTTATGGAACGCTAGGCAATAGCCCGCTGCAAATTCCGGGTCGTGACCTGATGATGCCCGTCGCCCATGTGTCGGGTTTCCTGCTGCCCAACTGGATGGCGCAACAGTCGCCGCTAGCCTTGTTGGGCATTTTGCGGGCGGTGAAACGGCTAACGGTTTCAGGTGTATTTCAGACCGAGGTCAGTGAAATGTTCTCCCTCGATGATGTCGTGCCGGCCGTCAAGGCGGCGTTGCGGCCGGGGCGCACCGGCAAAGCAATGCTGCGGATTGGCACACGATGAACCTTGGATTGCGGACAGTAATTATTCGTCCGCGGTGCGCGGTATTATGAGACAAATCCTTTAGTCAAGATAATTGATCAGCACAAATGAAACTTACTGGCAGCAAACCTCATACGGGAATTAAAAGAACGGCCTTGCGTCGGGGTCTTTCCGTGTCGCTGGCGGGTGCGCGGGCGACTGGAGCACTTGCGCTGGATTCGGCACTTGGGCGCGTCTTGCCTGTGTGGAAAAAGAATAGCCGGGTGATGGAAAACGAGGCGCGTCGCTTTGTCAGTGAGCTTGGACGGCTGAAAGGGACCTATGTCAAGATCGGGCAGATGTTGGCGCTGTTCGGCGAGCACTTTCTGCCACCAGCACTGACCGACGCTCTTCACGAACTTGAGGCACGAACCGAGCCCTTGGCCTGGAGGGTAATCGAGCCCACTTTGAAACAACGCCTGGGCGCCGCGTATGACAAGCTCGAGATCAATCCGATTCCTCTGGCGGCGGCTTCGTTGGCGCAGGTTCACCGGGCGAGAATCATAGAAACCGGCGACGAAATTTGTTTGAAAATTCTCTATCCCGGTGTTAACGATACGATCGACACCGACTTCAATGCTGTCGTGCGCATGCTGACGCTGACACGATGGCTGAAGGCCGGTAAGGAACTGGACGACTGGCTGGACGACATGCGCGAACAGTTGCACCTGGAGGTCGACTACGAGCGCGAGGCCGAGATGACCGTGCGTATGGCGGAGTTGGTCGCGGATGATCCACGTTATCGCGTCCCGCAGGTTTTTCCGCAGTTCAGTTGTTCGGGCGTATTGGCGCTGGAGTATTTGTCTGGCGAGGCGGTGACCAGTGACGTGTTGGCGAAAATTCCTCAGGCGCGGCGTAACCGCCTGGCGATCGCCATGCTGGATTTGTTTTTTCATGAGGTCTATGTGTGGGGTCTGATGCAGACCGATCCCAATTTCGGCAATTATCGAATTGCTCTGGGTGAGAAGTCAGACGAACTCATCTTGCTGGATTTTGGCGCTCTGGCTGAATGTCCGGAGGCATTTCTGGATGCCTTGGGCAAAACGGTGGCAGCTGGTCAACAGGGCGACACGGATGAAGTGGTGGCCGGATTGACGGAACTCGGCTGTCTTACCGCAGACAGCAGCGTGCAGGCGCAGCAGATGTTTGCTGAGTTTTGTCTGCATCTGCTGGAACCCTTGCGTGAGCCCGGCGAGTTGCCATCGGAAATGCTCAACCAGAAGGGCGAGTACCGATGGGGTGCCTCGAATTTGCTGCGCAGAGCGGGATCGCATGCCGCGGATTCTGCATTGAGCCGACATTTTTCTACGCCCTCACGGGAGTTCGCGTTTGTTGCACGCAAGTTGACCGGAGTATTTACGTTCATTGCCGTGCTCAATGCAGAGTTCAATGGCGCCGAGCTATTAAAACAGCACGTTGCTCGTTGGCGCGCCCGATGAGCAAGGACGACGACAACACTTACAGCGTTCCATCCGGGCGATTCAATCGGTTCGCCCGCATGACGCGCATCGCTGCGGGCGTGGCTGGCGGAATGATGGCCGAAGGCGCGCGTCAGTTGCGCGAAGGAAACCGGCCAACGTGGCGGGAAATGCTGCTGACGCCTGACAATGCCAAGCGCATTAGCAGCGAATTGGCAAAGCTGCGTGGCGCAGCGATGAAGCTGGGGCAGATGCTTTCGATGGATGCTGGCGACGTCATCCCGAAGGAACTGGCCGAAATTCTAGGCCGTTTGCGATCGGATGCGCGCACCATGCCGCGTGCCCAGATGAATCGGGTGCTGGTCAAAGCCTATGGCAAGGAATGGCGCGAGAAATTTGCCCGTTTTGACTATGAACCGCTCGCCGCCGCGTCGATCGGGCAGGTCCATCGCGCACTAACGCCGCAGGGCGACGAGATTGTGCTGAAGATCCAGTATCCCGGTGTGCGTCGGAGTATCAACAGCGATATCGACAATGTGGCCGCGTTGCTGCGGATGACCGGGCAGATTCCCAAGAATGTCGACATGGGGCCGCTGTTGGTTGAGGCCAAGGCGCAGCTTCATGATGAGGCCAATTACCTGACGGAAGCAGAATACTTGCGCGCCTTTGGGGCCGCGCTGGGCAAGGACAAGCGTTTTGCAGTGCCCAAGTTATTCAAGGGACTGACGACGGATTCCATTCTCGCCATGAGTTTTCTTGATGGCGCGCCCATTGAAAGCATTGTCGAGCTGGAAAGCGACGAGCGCGACCGTATCATCGCGGCGCTGATTGAGTTGATGTTGCGCGAGCTTTTTGAACTGCAAATGGTGCAGACGGATGCCAATTTTGCCAACTATCGCTACCAACATGACAGCGGTCGCATCGTTTTGCTTGATTTTGGCGCCACGCGTCGTTTCTCGCCAGAGTTTGTTGCTTCGTACCGTAGCTTGCTCAAGGCTATTCTTGCCGATGACGAGCAGGCAATTTTTCATTCCGCCGCTGCAGTCGGCTACACCATCACGGATGTCGATCCGGCCTATCGAAAATTGCTGCTGGATATTTTTCGCTTGGTCGGCGAGGTGTTTCGCTCGGAACAACCTTACGCGCTCAAGGGCGCGCGCTTGTCAGCGCGAATGACGGAGAAAACCATCGCCATGCAGAACTACCGCGATGATTGGCGCGCCCCTCCCATCGATGCGATTTTCTTCCATCGCAAACTCGCCGGCTTGTTCCTTCTCGCCAGTCGCGTTGACGCGCATGTATTCATGCGGCCTTTGCTCAAGGCGATTCTCTGATATTGATTCCGGTGCGTTGTGGTGCGCTGAAGTTTTTGTGGCGTCCGCCAACTCGACTCAAGCCTGTCGTGTGATCCGTCGACGATTCGTCTATCGGGTCACCACGGCGCACCCGGCAGCCGCCATATAGACAGCAATTGATCCCAGGTCGAGAAGTTCGTTATTCGATTGAGGCCCGTATAGCCACGCGTGATTGTCGATAGCCGACACAGCGAGATAGTTGCCGCTATCGGCATAGTACCTGTAGTAGTAGGGAAACGTCGGGATCGACTTTTTGCTGGACGATGCGAAGAGTTGAGGATATTCGTGCTCCGCCCAGTCAAAAACGCAATCTACACTGGCAATGAAGGGGGTGCCGGATAATGACTGGACCCTGGCGACGGCCGCCGCTACATCAAGCATGCCTGCGCCACAAGTTGATGTGCTGCATATGCATTCCAATTGCTCTCGATCATCCGGCGCATGGCACTCGGGAACGATGTCGGTTGATGAGATACTGCCGCTATCACCTTGCGGAAATGGGCGCGCGGATTGTTGCAATGCGAACTTCAGATCCTCTGGCGTTAAATTCGGATTGATCGACAGCATCAGTGCCACCGCGCCTGAAACTAAAGGTGCAGAGAAACTTGTACCGACACTTGCGTTAAAACTGTCGCTGTACGTCGACGTCAATGGCGTGGTTTGTCCCGTGTTGGTTGCGGCGAGAATTGGGTAGAGACACGGCGAACCGCTGTCGATATTCACGCAGTTGCCACCCGGCGCACTGATCGTGATTTCAGGCCCGAGATCAGAAAAACCGACTTTGGTACCGACATGACGCAAGCCTGCCACGGCAATCACGCCGGGGCAGTTTGCGGGGGCACCCACTGCAAGCCCGGAGCTGTTGCCTGCTGATGCGACGACTACTATCGGAGCGCTCTTTCGCAGGAGTGCGCCAATCGTTTCAGAATAGACGCGATTGCAGGGACCGCTGCTGCCCAAGCTCATGTTTATTACGCGTGCAGGTGTGGGGTTTATTGGTGCGCCGGGTACTGATAACCCCGCCGCCCATCGAATGCCCGCAATGATGTCTGAATCGAAGCCGCCGCATTTTCCCAGTACACGCACCGGTAACAATCGGGTACCCCAGGCTACACCAACCATCCCAATACCATTGTTGGTCGTGGCAGCAATCAGGCTGGAGGTCATCGTGCCGTGCCATGTGCTGTTTTCTGCATCGCACTCGTAAAACTCGCCGGTCTTGTCAGTGGATTCTGCTGCGGTTATCCAATCGCCCGGATCCTCACCACTCGAGTCTCGGCCGTCACTGTCATTGGCGGCAAGCACATTGCTGACCATGTCGTAGCCTGGCAGTAATTGCTCAGACAAATCAGGATGTTCCGGGCGTATCCCGGAATCGAGAACAGCGACAATGATTCCTGGATGGCCGGTGGTAAATACCCAAGCGTCCATTGCATTGACGCTCGACAAAATTTCCGAGGTCGGTGGACGCAAGTACCATTGTCCGACCTTTGGTCCGCCACTGGCTGAAGCAATCGGCGGGCCGCTAAGAAACAGTGAATCGTTCGGGTACGCCATATGCGCTCGTCGCCGATCAATCACCGCGTACTCAACGTCGTCCTGTTTTTCCAGCCGTTGAACGAGTGCCGCGCTGCCAAGCTCGCTGGTGCTGAGGACCTGCGTGTGCTCGTCGATCGCGCGCCCGGATTTAAGTGCAATGCCCATGCGGCTACCGAGAGCGGTGGCTCGTGCAGTCATGACATCAACCGTCGCGCGTCGGCTCATTCCTCGAGATAGCGTATGTCTGTAAAGTAACGCAGAGTCGGTCTTGAGCTTGACGATGACCCGCGCGCTACTTACCGCATTTCCACTGTTGACCTGGTGCGCAGGGTTATGTTCAACAGGAGACAATGCTGCCGTGAATGCGGCGTATCCGATCAACAGCAATCCAATCAAGCCGTGCATAGCTACGCTCATCATCGCCACGCGTGGGCGATGGCGCGGGATATCCGGACAGACATGGGTGCATCGCGACATGTGCAGTATCGGTTCCGAGTAATTGATGTGAGCCAATCTACATGACTCACGCCGTTCGGCCCATGCGATAACGATTAGTCGCCTCATACCTAAGCTAGTATCGAGGCCTGAAATTCAAGGTATTCCGCAAGTACGGCCTGGGGCGCTTCGACCTGCGGATAGTGGCCGATACCGGGAAGCTCCCTGATGAAATGTTGTGAGCCGACGACCTCGCGGAAGCGTTGAACCATATGTGCGCCGGAAACCGGATCGCTGCTGCCGTTTATTAGTGCCAGCGGCATTCGTGCGCGGTTCAAGGCCTGTACCCAGCGTGCACGAAACTGGCGGCGTTCGGCAATGTATCCAAGCAGGGGCGGCAGGACACGTAGGCCATTGCTGGCGCTGACAAGCTGCCAGACTGACTCTAATAAATCCGTGTCAGGCTGGGTGTGCGGGCCAAAGACGGCACTGAACGACGCGAGGAGTGTTTTGCGTGTGGTTAGCCGTCCCAATAATGGTCCAAGCGGCCCGGCCATCAGCTTCTGTATTGTCCGGGCATGATGGGTTTCCGGAAATAAGCCCCCGTTAAGAAGTGCCACGGACAGATAGCGGGAAACGGCTTGCGTCTCATCGCGCGCGACTAGTTCCTGCATTACGGTGTCGCCATAGTCGTGGGCAAGCACATGGCAGCGGCCGATCTGCGCAATTTCTAACACCGCCGCTATCAAGTCAGCCTGTTCGGCAATGGTGTAGCGATGCGGCCACGGTTTGCTGCTGAAGCCCATGCCCAGCAGATCGGCGCTGACTACACGAAACTTGCCTGACAACTCGGTCCACAGCGGGCTGAAATCCCAACTAGAGGTTGGGAAACCATGGATCAGCAACAGCACTGGCTTTTCGATCGCGGCCGGATCGGTCCAGGCACTGTCGAGCATGAAAACCGAATATTCCCGCCAAGTCTGCTGACGCCCACGAGTGCACCAGCTTTCGAGTGCAGGAGTCATGACCCGGTTTCCGGCAAATTGATTTCCGCGGTAATTGGTGATATCGGTGATTCTCGCGGTTCCGCGGCAAGGGGTGCGACGCTTGGCGCGACCTCATTCTGAGGTGTTTCTTCGTCAATCCATTCTTCCAGTAGCCGGTAAGTGACAGCAAGCACGACGGGGCCCACAAAAATTCCGATGGGGCCCAAACTGATTAGGCCGCCAATGACACCGGCGAAAATCAACAGTAGCGGCAGGTCAGCACCTTTTTTTATCAAATAAGGCCGGAGAAAGTTGTCCATCGTGCCGGCAATCAGCGTAACAACCAGCAAGACTATTGCGCCGGAAAAGTTGTCAGCCCAGTACATCCATCCTACGGCGGGCAGCAGAACGATCATCGGGCCGATTTGGGCGAGACAGAAAACGAACATCAGTAGGGTCAATGGGCCGGTAAAGGGAACACTCGTCATCAACAGGCCAAAACCGCCCAGCAGTGATTGAGCGATGGCGGTAACCACCACGCCCAATGCCACGCCGCGCACCGCTTGAGCCGCTAGAACGACGGCACGATCACCCTGTGCGCCGGCCAGGCGGTAGAAAAACAGGCGAATTCCCTTGGCTGCCATGTCACCTTGCAGATACAAGATGCCGGAGATCGCCAAGGTGACAATGATCTGCACCAAGGCGCTACCGACGCTGCTAAGATTTTTGGTGGCCAATCCGAACAACTGGTTGGCGTAGGGTTTGAGTGAGGCAATACCGGTGCTGGCAATCTCCGTCCAGAGTGCATCAATTTTTTCTCCAACGAGCGGCAGTTCGATCAGCCAACTCGGCGTAGTGGGTAAATGGAAGGTCGACACCGAGTTCAGCCATCCGGCAATCTCTTCAAAATGGGTCGTGATCGTTACCACAGCCATCGCCAGCGGCATCAGAAAAACCAGCAAGAGCGCCAGGGTCATGATCGCCGCGGCAACGCTGCGGCGGCCGCTGAGCCGCTGCTCGATCGCTTCCAGCAAGGGCCATGTGGCCACCACAATGGTCGCAGCCCAGATAAGGCCGAGTAGAAAGGGGCGCATCACCCAGAGCGAAATGAATGCCAGTCCGCCGATGAAGGCGACGCTGAGTATGGTTCGTGTCAGGTTCGTTGGTATCACGGTTGTTGTTACCTTCATTGCGGGCTCCGGGGGAGGCGGTGACATGGGTGTCGCATCCTGCACGGATGCCACTTTAAGCTATGAGGACGGAAATGGCGCTCAATCTTCTGCAAAGGCATGCGCACGGTGTCATCCAGTGAGCCCGGTCTGGGTGATACTCGTGAATTCGCTATGATGCGAAATTATTCGAAATTATTCGAAATGATTCGGAGTTGTGCATGGAACTGTCGCTCGCATTGCTTGCCGGCCTGATTTTTGGCGGCGGTCTTATGGCTTACATTCTGGCGCTCAGAGGACGCGATCTACAGTCGCGACTGAGCAAGCGCGAGAACGAACTGGCCGACTTGCGCGAGGAAAAGTCGGCGCTGGCGATACGGTGCGCAACGCTGCAAACTGAACTGGAGAAGGATGCAGCATTGTTTGCCGAACGTCAGGCGACGCTGCAGGCGGCGCGAGACAGTTTCGCCGATGCGTTCAAGGTGATCTCGGCCGACGCGCTGGCAAAGAACAACCAGTCGTTTCTGGAACTGGCGCGGGCGTCTCTGGAGGCACAGCAGGTCGTTGCCAAAGGCGAACTGGAGAAGCGGCAACAGGCAATAGGCGAGCTGGTGGCGCCTGTCAAGCTGACGCTGGAAAAATTTGAACAACAGATTCAGGGTATCGAAAAATCTCGCGTCGATGCGTACGCCACGCTGACCGAACAGGTGCGGGCGATGGCTGAGGCGCAGGTCGCCCTGCGGCAGGAGACGGGCAATCTGGTCAAGGCATTGCGTGCACCTCAGACACGTGGGCGCTGGGGCGAGTTGCAACTCAAGCGCGTGGTTGAAATGGCCGGAATGCTGGATCACTGCGATTTCTACGAGCAAGAAAGCACGACGACTGAGGATGGGCGACTGCGTCCCGACATGATCGTCCGTCTGCCTGGCGGGAAAAATATTGTTGTCGATGCCAAGGCGCCCTTGGCGGCGTATCTGGAGGCGCTTGAGGCGACCGACGAAGAGGAAAAGAAGCGCAAGCTGATCGATCATGCGCGACAAGTGCGTGATCATTTGAAGAAGCTCGGACAGAAGGCCTACTGGGAGCAATTTCAGCCCTCGCCTGATTTTGTCGTCCTGTTTTTGCCCGGTGAGACGTTCTACTCCGCTGCGCTGGAGGCCGATCCTTCCTTGATTGAAGCCGGCGTTGATTCACGGGTTATTCTGGCCACTCCGACCACCTTGATTGCCTTGTTGCGCGCAGTGGCCTATGGCTGGACGCAACAGGCCTTGACTGAAAACGCGGAACGAATCAGTGCGCTGGGACGCGAACTTTATGAGCGTATTGCTGTGCTCGGCGATCACTGGGGCAGTGTTGGCAAAAATTTGCAGGATGCGGTTGCCGCATACAACAAGTCGGTCAGCTCAATGGAGCAGAGGGTTCTGGTGACGGCACGCAAATTCCGTGAGCTGAAGGTGGCACCGGAGGGCAGGGAAATACGCGACCTGAGCCCGATTGAATTGCTGCCCCGCGCTGTCCAGGCTGCAGAATTGTTGCCGGCCGATGATGACGGGCTCACGTCATGAGCCCTGTCCCGTGCAAACTGACTTCCACCAACCCAGGGGGAATGTCATGATTGCCGATTCGATCGTTGATTGCACCGCATATCAAGCGGATGCTGTGGTTTTTCTGTTCACTACGACGCTTTGCGCGGTGGGTGCCTTGTTTCTGCCTTTGGTCGGATGATACGCAGCGATCTGCCTTCGGTTACGCTTGCATCACTGCCCGGCGGCCCGGATGTCGTGGTGCTGTGCGCGACACCCCGTCTCGCCGCTGATTTGCGGCGAGGTCACGGCGAACTGCAGGCGGCGAGCGGGGCGAAAAGCTGGCCCGCATTGCAGAGCGCGACTGCACCGCAGTGGCTCGAACATCTGACCTCCGGCGCTTTGCTGCGCGGTGAAATTCCAGCGCATAGCGTTCCGGGCATGTTTCTGAACCGCAGTCAGGAACGTGCGCTGTGGGAGCAGATCATTGCCAGCGACACGCGCGACGCAGGCGCCGTGCTCGAGTTATTCGACCGTGATGGCATGGCGCGTGCGGCATTCGACGCGGCAAGCTTGAAGCAAGTGTGGCGCATTGATGTGCCTGAGCATTTGCATACGGAGGAATATCGTGTTTTTCTGCGGTGGCAGAGCGCGGTCAGCGAGGCTTGCGACAAGAATCGCTGGTGCACGGGCGATCAGGCTTTGCGCTGGCGTGTCGATTGTATCGCGCGTGGAATCGGTGGCCTGCCACACCGGATTGGCATCGCCGGCTTCATGGCGCCTGACCCTTCGCTTTCGCGATTATTGATGGCGTTGGAGGCGCGGGGTGTGGACATCTTTCGCCTTGATTTCGGGTATGCCGGATCGGCGGACTCCTCCTTGCGCGAATGCACTGATGCGGCGGCAGAATGTGATGCGGCTGCCGCGTGGGCAGCGGCGTGGGTATCTCGCGCCAGTGCAGAACAAAGAGTGGGGTGCGTGCGTATCGCAGTGGCTGATCTGCCTGCCCAAAGGCGCGTACTCGAGTCGGCGCTTGACGCAGCGCTTCAACCCGATCGTGTTGGCGCCGGCTGGGCGGCGGTGGAGCGCCCCTACATTTTTTCTGCAGGCGCACCCTTGGCTGATCAAGCGCTGGTCGATGTCGGCTTGCGCTTGCTGCAATGTTTTGTTCATCCGCGCCACCTGGCCCATGCTGAGTTGGGCAGCCTGTTGTGCACACCGGGCTGGTCGGCCGATATCACCGAGGCGGACGCACGAGCCTGTCTAGAGTTGCGACTACGCGAACTGCTTCCCGTCGAAGCCTCGCTTGAGCGTTTTCAGCAGGCAATTGCACGCTTGAGCGATGACCTGGTTCTTCCCGGTCTTGTCGCGCATCTGACTGCGTTGGTCAATGCCACGCGCACTAGTTCGCGTCGCCAACTGCCCGGTGCATGGGGAAAGACCTTTGAAGCCGTGCTGGCGAATCTTGGCTGGCCGGGTGAGAGAGGATTGCTGCAAGTTGAGCGCGCTGCCTGCACAGAATTGCGCGAGGCGTTGCTTGATCTGCGGATGCTCGATTCAGTTATAGGGCGCGTGGACGCGGCCGAGGCTCTGCGTCTACTTCAACGCGCTTGCCGCGATACCGCGTTTATAGCGCCGCGACGAAGCATGCCGCTGGTCGAAGTGTGCAGTCTGGAGGATGCTGTGGCTGCGTCGGTCGATGCGTTGTGGGTCATGGGTGTTATCGAAGGTCAATGGCCACCGACACCCAAACCTAATCCAATGTTGCCGGCGGAACTGCAACGACGTGCGGGAATAGTGAATGCACGGGCAGACAGTCTGGCGGCTCAATCCCGGCTGGAGCAAGACTGCTGGCTTCACAGCGCGCGCACGATTGTGGTTTCCTGGGCAAGCCGGGAGGGCGAGCGGGAATTGGGCGCCAGCCCACTTGTTTCGACATTTGCTGGTGATGGTCGCTGCGAGTTGCCCGATGCGATGGTTCCGCGGCAAGACGAATCGCATTCAGTGAATGTCGCGTTGGAATACATCTACGATGCACGTGCGCCCGCTGTCGGTGATGACGAGCGAATTCGTGGCGGTACTACTTTGCTGCAGGCGCAGGCCATTTGTCCAGCCTGGGGTTTTTACCGGTATCGGTTGGGTGCCGCCGTCCCGCCAGCGCCGACTTTTGGTTTGGATGCGCGCGCCCGTGGTTCGCTCGTGCATGGGGCGCTTGAAGCCTTTTGGAGCGGGCGCAGCCACGCCGATCTGGTTCAGATGGGTGAGTCCGAGCGCCTTGCCATCGTCGATTTGGCGATTGATCGGGCGCTTTCTGCACATGATGCACGCGCACTTGATCCGTTGACCCCGCGCTTGCGGGCGCTGGAGCAAGCGCGACTTGGCCGCTTGCTGACCGTCTGGCTGGATGTGGAAAGCAGGCGGGTGCCCTTCAGGGTCGTCGCGTGTGAGCAGCGTCATGACTTGAACATTGAAGGGCTGCCGGTGCGCGTTGTGGTCGATCGCATTGACGAACTGGACGATGGCCGATTGGTAATCATTGATTACAAGAGTGGCCGCAATGTGACTGCTGATCGATGGGCTGAGGCGCGTATCAGCGAGCCGCAGTTGCCGATTTATGCGGCCTTGGCGTTTCCGGATCGGGCCGTGGCGGCTGTCGTTCTGGCGCGCGTTATTGTTGATGATCCGGCTTTCCTCGGCGTGGCGGAGGATGCGGGCATTTTGCCGGGAATCAAGTCACTGGAGGAACAGGGAAAACGTTACGTGGCCGAGGTATTTCCAGATTGGGATTCGCTTCGTCGCGGCTGGGCTGAACGACTGAGCGAAATTGCCCGCGAAGTGCGTGACGGCTGTGCAGCCGTGGTCTATACGCTTGATAAGGATATTCAATACTGTGACGTCAAGCCGCTGCTGCGGCTTGCTGAAAGGCGTGAGCAATATGAACGCCAACGGTGCGGGATTCCGCTGTGAGCTCCCCCATTAGCGATCTTTTGCAGCTGGACGATGACAGCCGTCGGCGTGCGCTGGAGCTGGCCTCCTTCCTCGTTGAGGCGCCGGCGGGCGCGGGCAAAACCGAACTGCTGACGCAGCGCTATCTCCGTCTGTTGGCCGTCGTGGACGAGCCGGAGCAAATCATTGCGCTCACGTTTACCAACAAGGCTGCCGGGGAGATGCGCCGTCGGATTCAGGAGAACCTGGATCGGGCGCGAACAGGCATTCCTCCGCAGGAACCGCATAAGCTGATCACATATGAATTGGCGTGTGCAGCGCTGGTGCGCGCGGGCCAGTTGAACTGGCAACTCGAATCACAACCCGGCCGCTTGCGCCTGATGACCATCGATGCGTTGTGTGCGAGCCTGGCGCGGCAGATGCCTTTTCTTTCACGCTTCGGCACCCAGCCGTCTGTGGCGGAGGACGCGGATCGGCACTATGCAGAGGCTGCACGGCGCGCGTTGGACCATCTGGAACGTGCTGATGAATATTCAGATGCTGTTGCCACCGCTCTGACGTACCTTGACAACGACGTCGCGCGCCTCTCTACGCTGCTGGCGAACATGCTTGCGCGACGCGAGCAGTGGCGTTATATCGCCGGGCTGGATCAGCCTGAACTGGCAATCGGCGATGCCGTACGCGATATGGTCGGCGAGGAGCTCGCTTTGATCGCGGCAACATTGAATGCCGCTTGGCAGGCGCAGCTCATGCCGCTGGCGCGATTTGCGGCGGCTAATTTGAACGGAGGCTTACTCGAGGGGTGGAATCATCCCTTGTGCCCGAGCAGTGACGATATACCGCAGTGGCGTGCTCTGGCGGATTTATTGCTGACCAAGGGCGATGACAAACGCAAGACCGTGACAGTTCGCAACGGTTTCCCGGCGGGCAAGGAATTCAAGTCGCAGAAGGACGACATGCTGCGACTGTTGGATCAACTTGGCGCCTCGGCTGTCCAGGCGCTGCAGCGCGTGCGGCAGCTTCCTTCTGTAGAGCATGATGCCGATGATGTCATTCGTGCCTTGGCACGGCTGATGAAACTCGCGGCGGCCGAGTTGTGGCTGGTATTTCGTGAGCAAGGTGAAGTCGATTTCGGCGAACTGGCGGCGCGCGCCATTCACGCCCTGGGTGACGAACTTGATCCTTCCGACCTGGGATTGCGTCTTGATTACCGGATTCGTCATCTGTTGGTGGACGAGTTTCAGGACACCAGCCCGACGCAGATCGAGTTGCTGTGTCGTCTGACTGCCGGTTGGCAAAGCGGTGACGGCCGGACATTGTTTGTGGTCGGTGATCCGATGCAGTCGATTTACCGCTTTCGCAAATCGGATGTTGGACTATTCTTAAGCGTCGCACGATCGGGCATCGGCGGTTTGCCGCTGATTAACTTGCGTTTGTCACGCAATAATCGCTCCTGTCCTGAAATCGTCGAGTGGATCAATGTGCATTTTCCGGATGTATTCCCATCCACCGATGACGCTCTGCGCGGCGAGATCAGTTACCGCGAATTCGCCGCCACCCGTTCGTCGCTGCCAGAGGCAGGTGTCGTTGTGCACACGGTAATCTGCAACGGTGCTGGCTCGGAAGTAATTTCAGAATCCGGGGCAGAGGCGCAGCGCGTGCTTGACGCTATTGAGGCAGAGTGGCTGGTGGATTCAACGCGCCAGATCGCCGTATTGGTGCGTGCCCGTAGCCATCTGGAAGAGTTGGTCGCTGCCATTCGACGCGAACATCGCGACTGGAATTTCTCCGCGGTTGAAATTGAGCCTCTGGTCAATCGTCAGTCGGTACAGGATTTGATTTCGCTGACGCGCGCTTTGC
>CAZAGR010000017.1:0-13636 GCA_964484585.1 uncultured Propionivibrio sp.
CGTATCATTGCCGATATTGCATTAAACAGTTTTATGTTTTTATCACAAGGTGAAAGCGTACCGACAGGCTCGCCTGTATTTGGGCATTTGCATAAAAGCAGCAGTTTAAATTTTGTAAATAATCAGAAATTTGAATTTTACCCGCAAGGCGTCCCCGAAGTTTCAAACGGTGGGTATGACATCATTCCCTACTTGAATGAAGAAGTCTTTCACGGAATATATACTGAACTGAACAGCCTTGAATCCCAAAACCTTCCTTACTTTGCTTATTTTCATCTATATTCACCGCATTTTCCATACAGACCGCACACACAATTTAGAAAATTATTCCGTCATGATGGCTTCGCTCCAGCTGTCAAACCATCCCCGTCTTTTTCAATGGGGCTGTCTGAGGAGTATTTGCAATCTCAAAGAGTCATTTACGATAGACAAGTGGCGCAAGTAGATAGGGAATTTGGGAAATTAATTAAGAAGTTAGATGAAGATGGCATATTAGAAAGCAGCTATCTTATTTTTACAGCCGACCACGGCGAGTTGTTTGAACGTGGATTTATTGGACACAGCTCGCAATTCATGTACGACCCGGTTTTACATATCCCGCTTGTCATCCATGCTCCCGGGCAGGCTAAAGCGTGAGGATGTTTTTGCGTTAACGAGCAATACCGACATCCTGCCCACCATCCTCAATACAGCAAAAAAAGATATTCCCTCGGAAATCGAAGGAATATGCCTTCCCGGTTTCGGCTCTCAAGAAGACAAGGACAGACCCATTTTTTCGGTCTATAGCGTCAAGAATTCATCTTTTGCAAAGTTAACAAAAGCGGTGATCGCCATGCGGAAGCGTAACTATAAACTTATCGCTTATATAGGGTCCGATAATGTCGGACATGATTTTGAACTTTATGACCTTGTAAACGACCCTGATGAATTACACGATCTTGCAAACAAAGACGTGAAAACATTAAATGCGTTAAAAAACGAATATCTCGAATATCTACATAAAGCCAATGAACCATTTAAGTAATATGTAATTTTACAGGCTGATTTATGACCAAATTCTCCCGACGCGATTTTCTAAAACTAGCTGCATCTGTAACAACCGGCGCGCTGATGCCCAAGGCTTTTAATTCTTTAAAATTAAGCGCCGAAAAAAAACCTAATATCATCATTATTCTAATGGACTCCTTGTCCGCCCGTCACTTATCCTTATATGGATATCCGCGTTTGACCACGCCAAATATTGACGCATTTGCCGAACAGGCAACGGTTTATCACAACCACTATAGCTCGGGAAATTTTACAACAACAGGGGCTGCCTCAATGTTGACGGGAATGCACCCATGGAAGCATAGAGCTATTAATTACGGGGGGTTGGTCAGGTCTGAATTCGTAAACACAAACCCTTATACATTGCTTGGCAGCGAATATCACCGTTTCGCCTTTGCGCAAAACACATGGGCAGATCACTTAATAGGACAGTATTCTCAAGAAGTAGATTGTTTCCTGTCTCCTTTAAAGTACAGCCTAATAGAACAAAACAGCATAATGCAGCCTTTCAAGAACGACCGGTCAATCTCGTCTATAGCAATCAATGATTTTCTGTTATCCATGGAAGGTTTGGGTGGTCCGGCCGGGTCTTTGTTGGCTGGATATTTAAACAAAAGCAGGGTTTTGAATTACAGCAACAACCAAACTTCTGCGCGTTACCCTAAGGGAGTTCCTGAAGCCATGAGTGGAATTCCTTACTACAATGAAGAGATTTACAGCGGTATTTACTCTGAACTAGAGCGCCTTAGCAACGAATCCCCCCCTTATTTTGCCTACTTTCATTTATATTCTCCGCACTTTCCATACAGACCTCGCAGCAGCTATCGAAAACTATTTCATGATACATATGCTCCTGTTGAAAAACCGCCTCACCCTTTATCGCCTAATTTATCCAATGATTATATACTTACGCAAAGAACGCTTTACGACAGGCAGGTTGCTCAAGTAGACGAAGAATTTGGAAATCTCATATTGAAATTAAATAACGACGGGGTGTTGGATAATAGTTACCTTGTTTTCACATCCGATCATGGAGAACTTTTTGAGCGCGGTTTTTTTGGGCATGCGTCTCAGTTTATGTATGAATCAGTCCTGCGAATTCCGCTAATTATTCGCGCGCCAGGGCAAACAAAACGCGAGGATGTCTTTACGCTTACCAGTAATATTGATATTTTGCCAACTTTAATTTCTATTGCAGGAAAAGATTCCGCCTCCGATGTAGATGGGGAAATACTACCTGCTTTTGGCGGAAAGGCGGATAAAGACCGGCCAATTTTTTCTATGACCTGTATTGACAACTCGGCATTTGGAGTAATCAAAAAATCTGTTCTCTCTATGCGTAAAGGTTCTTATAAGTTAATTGCGTATTTAGGATATGACCTCGATCAACCTTTTGAACTATATAATGTTGAGATCGACCCGGATGAGTTAAATAACTTGACAGTCAAAAATCTAAAGATATTTACGAAAATGAAAGACGAACTATTTATGAGCCTAGATGACGCGAATCGTATATTCGCAAATAAATAGCCGATGAATCAGGATTTTTCACACGAATTAAAAAAACACTTTACAGGCGACCTGCGCCTTGATTCTGCTTCTAAAATTTTATATTCGACCGATGCGTCTATATATCAGATCGAGCCGCTTGGCGTTGGAATTCCTAAAACACAAGAAGACCTCCACGCCGCGGTCGAAATCGCGGCAAAATATAAAATCCCAATATTGCCGCGCGGCGCAGGCTCGTCCCTTGGCGGGCAAGCGATTGGCGCCGCGCTAATTTTGGATTGCTCGCGCTATTTGGATTCAATTGTCGAGATTGACCCTGAATCCCGAAGTGCAATCGTCGAACCGGGTGTGATTCTTTCCGCGCTTAATTCCTACGCTTCAAAATTTGGTTTGATGTTCGGACCCGACCCAGCCTCGGCAGAGCGCGCCACCATGGGCGGTGTGATCGGCAACAACGCAACAGGGGCGCATTCTATTTTGTATGGCATGTCGGCGGATCACATTATTTCTGCAGACGTTATTCTTGCAGACGGCTCGCTTGAAGTATGGGATGAAAATGAGAAATCAAAATTAACTCAAACGGCTTTAAATATCCGTGAAAAATATACAGAAGTCATTAAACATAAATTTCCAAAATCATGGCGCAACTCAGCGGGGTATAGAATCAATTATCTTTTGCCGTGGTCTCCATCCACACCGCCGCAATGGAAAAATCCTCAGGGGCGATGGTCGGTTTACGACTCGCAAAACGGGGATCGTGCCCTAAACCTTGCGCCTCTGCTTGCAGGCAGCGAAGGCACGCTTGCAGTGATGCGTCGCGCAAAAGTTAATTTAGTGCAAAAACCAAAACATACAATTTTAGGCGTGTTAACTTACGACAGTATAACTGCCGCTTGCGACGATGTACCGCGGTTATTGGAATTTTCTCCAAGCGCTATTGAATTGATACCCCAAATGATTATCCGTCTTGCAAGGGGAGCGGCAATTTACGCTCGTCAAATGGAATGGATAACAGGCGACCCCGCCGCAGTTTTGGTTGTGGAGTTCAGCGGAGATAATTTTCAAAAAATAAAAGAGGACGTGAAAAAGATCGGCAGCGCGTTGACAATAGCAGAGTCGCTTGATGACCAAGCCCGCGTGTGGAATATCCGCAAGATGGGTCTGGGGATTTTGGATTCGCGCCAGCAATCTGCAAGACCAGCCGCCTTTATTGAAGATTGCGCCGTGCCTGTTGAAAACCTCGGCGAGTTTGTCCGTGCGGTTGAAAAAATATTACGCGAACATCGTACCGAAGGCGGAATTTATGCGCACGCCTCGGGCGGATGTTTGCACATTCGTCCGATTTTGGATTTATTACAAGGCGAGGGAGTGCGCGCGTTGAGAACAATTAGCGAACAAGTTTTAGCGCTCGCTTTGCGGCTTGGCGGGTCTATGAGCAGCGAGCATGGGGATGGAATTGTTTCAGGCGAATGGATTGAAAAAACATACGGCGCGGAAATTGCAGAAGCCATGCGTGCGCTTAAGCGCACCGCCGACCCCGATAATATTTTGAACCCCAAAAAAATGCTTGACGCGCCGCCCATGGACTCGCACTTGCGCTACGGAGAATCTTATCGCGCACAAGCATGGAAACCGGCTTTACATTTTGAACACACGCGCGGGCTTGCCGGAGCAATTGAACATTGCAATGGTCAAGGAGTGTGCAGGAAAACAAATGGCATTATGTGCCCATCGTTTCAGGCAACGCGAGAAGAAAGTAATTCAACGAGAGGCAGAGCAAATTTATTACGCGGTTTGATCACGAGTCGCGAATTACAGGTTGTGGATCATGAACTTATTCAATCTACATTCAATGCGCTTGACTTATGTTTGGCGTGCAAGGGCTGCACTTCCGAATGCCCCAGCGGTGTGGATATGCCAAAATTAAAATATGAATTTATGAACGAATACTACAAGACTCATCGAAGAGGTTTGCGCGATTATTTTTTTGGATATTTTCATGTGGTTTCAAAATTACTATCGCCTATTGCGCCTTTGGCAAATTTATTTACAAAAATGGATTGGTCGCGGAAATTGATTTCTCGCGCGCTGAGGATTACGGAAAAGAGACCCTTCCCGGTTTATGCGGGTAAATATGTAAACAGATATGCCGGTATACAAGTGAAAAAATATGAGGGGAAAACCGTCATCTTTCTATCGGATGTATTCTCGCGCTATCTTGAGCCTGAAGTGGAACAATCCGCGCTGGCTATTTTGCGCGCTGCTGGGTATGAAGTGAAAATTCTGCCGATTATCGGCGCGGGGGCTGCGCTGCTTTCAAAGGGATTTATCAATGCCGCGCGCGCGCATGCGAAAAAAATACTGGATGCAATCAATGCCCAGGATGCGGGATTGAACTTGCCTATTGTCGGCTGTGAGCCCCCCGAGGTTTACTGCCTCAAACATGAATATTCCGCGCTATTCCCAGAACGCCGCGCAGAGGTCGAATCCATTACCAGGCGCGTATGGTTGATGGATGAATTTATCCTGCGAAATGTTGAATTTGATAACTTGTTCGTTAAAACAATAACGCTTCAAAATAAAATTATTTTTCAGCCGCATTGCCACCAACGCGCAGAAGGATTTGCAAGCGATGGAAAACCATCTGGAACAGCCGCTACGGTTGAAGTGTTGCGCTCCTGCGGCTTTGATGTGGATATAATTGACGCGGGCTGCTGCGGCATGGCTGGCACATTCGGCTACGATGCAGAGCATTATGAACTTTCAATGCAAGTGGGGGAGTTGAGGTTATTTCCGCAATTAAGAAAAATAGATGAATCGAAAACGCGCATTGTTTCTACGGGCGCAGCTTGCAGAATGCAAATTCAACAAGGCGCACAGAAAACCGCCGAGCATCCGCTGGTATTGATTGCAAGTTTGATATTGGAAGCGAAATAAAAACAATTTATGTCGAAAGCAACTCAACCGCTAATGCCTTTATTCAACCAATGCGTAAGCCGCAATTGAAAACGCGTTTGCCACATTGAATGAACGTTTTTGCCCGCGCATGGGAATTTTAATAATATGGTCGGCGAGGTCGAGCAGTTCCGGGTCTACGCCTGTGATTTCATTGCCAAGAATTAACACTGTTCGCGTCACGTTGTCCATTCGGCATACAGGCTGCGAACGCTCATTATCTTCAAGCGCAAAGATTTTGTACCCTTCTCTTTTTAGCCCTTTGACCAACTCGACTGCATTTTTATGATACG
The DNA here is from genome assembly GCA_964484585.1 of uncultured Propionivibrio sp. Lineage (GTDB taxonomy): Bacteria > Pseudomonadota > Gammaproteobacteria > Burkholderiales > Rhodocyclaceae > JADKHX01. The sequence goes on from CAZAGR010000017.1 coordinate 5,805, forward strand.
ACCATGTTACATACTCTTCTGCGCCAAGAGCGGTTTTGCGAACTGCATCCTGTTTGGGCGTGGGCGTAATGCCGCATAAATAAGCATGGGAGAATCCAAAACCATCCGCGCTGCGGAAGATGGAGCCGACATTCCACCCTGAGCGGATATTGTCAAGTAGTACGGCTATGTTTTTTTGCCCCCCAATTTCCCGCGTTTTTCCTTGTTCGTCCATTTGACGCTTCAACACGGAATTCGTTTCTCCCAGACATTGTGGGCAACGCAGCCCGAAAGAGTGCCCTTCGGTAAGCGGATAACGCAGCCCGCAGCTTCTACAAACTCTGATCTCAAAATATGATATCGCCATATGGGTGATTATAAAGGCAGTTAAATTTTAAAAGTCAGAAATTGTTCTAAAATGATATAATTCATATTGTCAATTCCACCCGTTGATTTTACGAAAGGAGATAAACATGGCGAACAAAGAACAAGGCAAGAATAAAGAAAAGAAGAAGAAAAAGAAAGAAAAGCCAAAGGCTCTCAAGTAACAAGAATGACCGCATCCCTCCGCGTTTAAATTAATTGGAGGGATGCCTTTTTAATAAAACGGTTATACTACTCTTAAATGAGCGGTACAGAATCTTTCGATAAAGTTTCCCTTTTACGATTGGCGTTTGCAGGACTGCCTGACGATGAATTAAAAGAAATGGCAGAACTCACGCGTCTTTGTACGTATCCATCGGGCTATGTTTTATGCCATGAGGGCGCGTATGAGTATGTTTTTTATATCATCGCAGAAGGCGAAGCCGTAATTACCAAGAAGATTAGCGAAGAAGAGGGCGAGCGTATTTTACGCACAGCGGGCAAGGGCGATTTAGTCGGCGAGATGTCCTTGATTCAAAATGCGCCGCGCGCCGCGAATGTTTCCGCCACAACCAAAATCACCGTACTGGAAATGGGGAAAAACGATTTTGAAGCCATGCTCAGCCGCAGCCCGCTAATGGCGATTGATATTATCCGCACCACATTAAATCGTATGCGCGCGAACGATCAACTGGCAATTCAGGATCTTCAACGCACCAACAAAATATTGCGCCAGCTCGACCGCAACAAATTAGAATTCATTCAAGTAACAGCGCACGAACTTCGCACCCCGCTAACTGTGCTAAAGGGATATATTAATTTATTACGCACGTTTCCCGGCATCAAAGAAAATCAAACCACCAGCGATGTAGTGGAAGGCATCATCAAAGGCGCCAACCGTATGCACGAAATCGTCAACATGATGTTGGACGTGACGCGCCTTGATAGCGATACGATGAAGGTTATTCCTTCGCCGCTTCTAATAAAAAGCGTAATCGGCGAAGCGACTACCGATCTGCTCAAACCCGCAGAAGAACGAAAGATTGAAATCCATTTTGAGTATGATGAAAAACTTCCGATGATCAACGCCGACCCTTCTTTAATCCAAAAGGCGTTGTATCATGTGATTGTCAATGCGATCAAATACACGCCTGATGGGGGCAGCATTACTGTAAAATCGCAGCCGATAACCATGGATGGCGGCGTTGAGGGTGTTGAAATCAGCGTAGCTGATAAAGGCATTGGTTTGGATGCCGAGCACCAACAACTTATTTTTGAGAAATTCTACCAAGTGGGTGATGTGGCTGTGCACTCTTCTGGAAAAACATCATTCAAGGGCGGCGGACCCGGCTTGGGGTTGGCAATTGCCTATGGTATGGTCAAAGCGCATGGCGGAAAAATATGGGTGGTAAGTCCTGGTCATGACGAAACCGCTTTTCCCGGCTGCACATTTTATATTCAACTACCAGTTAACCCGCCAAAACATTAAACAAGACCCCTTCCATTTTCTTTTGCATCAATCCAGAATCTTCAATAATTCTAGGCACAATCTCTTCCCAGCCGACCGCCATCAAATGAATACCATGCACACCCGGCTTGGTCTTGATTTTTTCGATCAACTCCAGCGTGATCTGTACGCCTTCTTCCTGCGCGTTTCCTTTGCGTTCGGCGTCTTCCATGCGCTTGAGTATTTTTTCGGGCACAAACACGCCGGGAATTTTTTCGTTCATATACACAGCGGTCTTGTAACTCTTCAGCGGCGTAAGCCCGATCATAATGTAAACCTTATCAAGAATATCGCGCTTGGAAATTTCATTTAGCCATTCGTCGAGCGCGTCGGCGTCGAAAACCACGTTGGTTTGAAAAAATTGCGCGCCCGCGTTGACTTTCTTCTGCTCACGCAAAGCCTGAAACTTCATGTTAGACGCGAAGGGCGAAGCCGCCGCGCCGAGAAAATACTGCGGCGGAGTTTTAATCTCGCGTCCATCCATGTACTTTCCTTCGTCGCGCATTCGCCGCAATATCCATAGCATTTGAATCGAATCAATATCCACAATGTCCATACGTCCGCGCGGGGCAGGGGAGAGGACCATGCTGTCGCCTGTTAAGCATAGGATATTATTAACTCCCAGCGCAGATGCGCCCATCACTTCGGATTGCAAGCCCACGCGAGTTCGGTCGCGCGCCGCGATTTGCATCACCGGTTCGGCGTTCAACTCCAGCGCAAGCTTGCTGCACGCCCACGAAGACATACGCGGAATAGCCGAAGGGTTGTCGGTAAAGTTAAGCGCAGTCACATAGGGTTTTAGTAATTCGATATTCTTTTTTAATTTATCGGTATTGGTAGATATGGGTGAGGATACTTCTGCGGCAACGACAAACTCGCCGCTCTTCAATGCGTATTCAAGTTTCGACACGGGTTGGGAATATTTTGGGGCGTGATATTCCGAGTCGCCTTGCCACCATTCGGGTTGGCGCACGGGACGAAAGATGGCGTTATCTAAAACCTTGAGGACGGGTATATCCCCGCGTTGGGAGATTTGCGCGGCGATCTTTTCAACGCCGACACTCTTTGCCTGGGAAAAAACGTCGCCCCACGCATCCATTCCGGCTTTATCCCAATCCATTGGCGGAAGCACTTCAAGTAGCAGGGCTTCGCGCCCAAGTTGAAATGAGCGTTCGTAAATTTTGTACCAAATACATGGACGCGATTCGTCCACATAACATTTTTCTGGCATGGAGCCGCCGCAGGGACCGTTGCGCAATCCCTTGGGGCACTCCATTGGGCAAATAAGCGCCGTTTCTTGTAACAGACAATTTCCGCACATGCGGCATCCAAAAAGCGGACTTTTGACTGCGAGCTCAATTTTTGCGAGCGCGCGTTTTTTGAAAGACGTACGCTTGAAGGGCATAAATGGCGGTTGCCAACGGCGACCCGGTGTGAAAATAGACATGCTGACCTCGCTAAGAATTGTACATTATATATTATATATAATTCTACTCCCGACTTGCTTTTTAAGCGAGTAGAATTTGAGCCTTGATAAATAGCGATTAGTAGCATGAAAATAAAAACATTTAAAATTAAATCAAATAAAAACATTTCTATGAACCTTAGCGGCACATTGGATGAGATTACGCGCGCCTTGCCGCAAGGACTTTACACAACATTGACCACTTCAGCGGGCGGGGAGCGGGCTTTGGGTTTGCGCGATCATTTAAATAGATTGTATATGCCCGCAAATGAGATGAAGATAAAGCCCGCTGTTAGCGAAGAAATATTGCGCGAGCGGATGATTTTGCTTGCCAAAGAAAACTTCCCGCACGAATCAAAGATGCGCTTAATTTTGATAAAAGACAGCGGCGATATGTATATTCTCGTTCAAGTATTTGAACCCTTGCCTGAGAGTGTTTATCGAAGCGGAGTTCATGTAATCACAACAAATATGGCGCGGCATGACGCGACAATTAAGGATACGGGCTTTATTGCCGAGAGCGCCGCGCAAAGAAAATTGTTGAATAAAGATGTATTTGAAATTTTACTGGCGAAGAATGGGAGAGTTTTAGAGGGGATGACTTCTAATTTTTATGTCGTACGGCATGAGGGTCTCGATACGGCGGCGGCTGGTATGGAACAAAAGCAGAATTTGCGGTCTGCCGCCTACTCGACCCGCGGCTATAAATTGATCACCGCCCGGCGCGGAATTTTGCCGGGCGTAACACGCAGGTCTATATTGAAGATTGCAAGAGAGCAGGGGATGGGGATCGAATATCGCGCGCCGCGATTGGATGAGACATTTGAAGAAGCGTTTCTTACATCCAGTTCGCGCGGAGTTGTTCCGATCGTTTCGATTGATGATAAGTTAGTAGGGCAGGGGAGCGTGGGAAAATGGGCGCAAGTGTTGGCAAGAGCCTATAAAGAGTATGTAAAGAGAAAGAGCGATCTGATTATTTAATTTTGGAATTTTTATTTTCAAAAACTTCATAATAAGCGCGATCAAGTTCATCGTTGGAAAGGTGGGTGTATCTTTGTGTGACCTGAATGTTTTTATGGCGGGCAAGTTCTTGTGCAATTTTCAAATTTCCAGTGCCGCGCAATACAGATGTAACAAAGTAATGGCGAAAAGAATGCGGAGTGATCTTGCCGACGGTTTCTTTGCCTAAAATTTGTCCCACGCGTTCATTGACAATATTTCGTCCTGTGGTTGGCGTCATTGGCTTTATTTTTTTTCCGGCGCCTTTATCGTGACGCGCAAAAACAGCGAGGGAACTCAGTTGTTTGCCTGAATTGCCATCCAACTCTGCGCGCTGTGTTAAATAATCTTTGATGGATTGAAGCGAGCGCGAAGTAAAGCGGATTACAGCTTGTTTATCTCCCTTACCAATCACAATGGCGCGCTGTTCTTTCCAGTCAATATCTCCGCGTCTGAGATTGCATGCTTCATGGACGCGGAGACCTGTATCTGCCAATGTGAGCAAAAAGGCACGATCACGGCTTGCGCGTAGTTTTAAGGTGCCTGCTTCTTCGTCTCCAGCGGGGATGATGAGATTTCTTACATCTTGTATTTTTTTCAAAAGCGTTTCGATATCATCTGCGGGGAATTGGGGGAAACGCGCTCCCGGGCGTCGACGCGCGCGCTGTTTGGTCAGCACAACCACGCGTGATTGATTGATATCCGCCAGGCGTTCAGAGTCTACGTACAAATAAAAACCTTTCACGGCTTGCAAATACAATTGCTCGGTGGCGGGCGCATACACATTGAGATACTCCGCCATTTTCGAAATGGAGTCTTCTGTGAGTTTTTCAATAGGGGTGGAGTCGGCGTTGAGGGATTTTTTTGCAAGAACTGTACGGAAAATTTGCATTGCATTCTTGTACGCAAGCATAGTATGTTTGCTGCGCGCGCCTTTTACCATATCCAAATACTTGTTCATTGCTTCTGAGATCGTCATCAATTTTGCTTCAGCGCTTGTCATAGGGGGGATTATATGGAGTTTGCTTGTTCTTGTCAATGCTTTCGATAATAATACTTATCGAAAGCATAAATGGGAAAATGAATGTTTATAAAAAACCCCATCTCCCCCGCCGTTGCGGTTTGAAGATTTGAAAGTTGAAAAGCTGGAAAATTTGTCGCGCATGTTTTTCATCCTTCGTCCTTCATCTTTCATCCTTTGCTCGTCGCTCCCCTGCCCCGAAATAGACGCCGCAATTATTGGCGCGCAAGCCGACTCGAGCTCTACCAAATAAAATAAATCTCCGAGGTCTTTGAGACCTCGGAGATTTGGGTTGTGCTCCCTTCAACCCCCAATTGCCTCTCTCACGATCTCCATCGATTCCTTTTCAACATCACCCCTCCCCAAAACAAAAACGAAATTAATATGAATCTGCAACCAAGGCTGCGCTACAATAGTGCATAGATTGATTGTACGAAGCAATTTTTAATTCATTGGAGGTCGAAATTATGGAAGGCAGAAGGATTGAACGCAGAACGTTTACTTATTACATGCAGGTACTGGATGCTTCCACCGCGAAGTTGATGGGGCATCTGTCAGACATCAGCGCGATAGGTTTTAAATTGGATTGCCAGGCGGCAGTTCCACTTGGGAAGGATTTTCAGCTGTACATCAACCTCTCTAAAGAAATCGCCGACAAAACCACCATGTCTTTTATTGCCCGCAGCAAGTGGTGCAAGCAAGACCCGATTGACCCAACCACCTTTGTCGTCGGGTTTCAACTCATCAATATATCGCCTGGCGACCAGGCTATCTTCCAGCGCATGTTCGAGAAGTATGGAAAGAAATAAAATATAAAACCTCCGAGGTCTTGCAGACCTCGGAGGTTTCGTTTAAATGACAAATAAACCCTATCACGTCCCCTTAACTGAAATTCGCCGCGAGCATACGGCTGCCAACTCGCGCTTTATAGCCACACTTGCACCGGCTTTTTCAATTGACGAAGCGCGGGTATTCATGGCGCGCATCCGCAAAGAATTTGCAGACGCGAGTCATAATGTGCCTGTTTACATCATTGGCGGAGGAAACACCGTCACCGAGTATTTTTCTGATGATGGCGAACCCAGCGGGACTTCAGGCAAGCCCGCGCTGGCTGTCCTGCGCGGCAGCGGATTCGGCGACGCGGCGCTGGTCATTACGCGTTACTTTGGCGGAACCCTGCTCGGCACAGGCGGGCTGGTGAAAGCGTACACAGAATCCGCGCAAATGGCGGTCAATGCCGCGGGGCGCGGAAGACGCGTTCCCATCCACGTGGTGATGTTGGCGATCCCATATAATTTATTAGAGCGTATACGCCTGCTTACCGCGCATCATCACGGAAATATTCTCGGCGAAGATTTTGCAGGCGATATCACCGTGACGCTGCAGCTGCCCGTGGACGAATTCAACGCGTTCCAAAGCGGGCTGCGCGAACTTTCGGCAGGGAAATTGCAGGCTGAAATAATAGAGACAAAAGAAGAGATCGTGCCGATTACCTTGTAGTTAATTAATAAAAATTACTCATGTGCTTTTTTGAAAATCTTTATACAATTACGCCCGGCGTCTTTTGCCGCATAAAGCGCGTAATCTGCGGCGAGGATAATATCTTCCATATTTTTACCGTTAGCGGGAAACTCGGCAATGCCAGCAGAGAACGTAATCTTAAAATCCATATTGTTATAGCTGATTTTGTTGTTACCAACGCTCTCCAGCCACTTCACCGCGCGCTCATACGCCACTTGTGCCGATGCGTCGCGCAAGATGATTAAAAATTCATCTCCGCCATAACGGCAGATCACATCTTCTGCGCGGCACATGGCTTGAAGTTGATGCGCAAGAGTTTGCAAAGCCTGATCTCCCCCCGTCATATGACCATAAGTGTCGTTAATATCTTTTAAATTATCAAGATCGAGGATGATAATACTTATTGGATATTTCTTTCGTTGCGCTCTTGCATACTCCTGCTTAAGGGCTTCTTCCATATATCGGCGGTTATACGCGCTTGTCAACGGGTCGCGGATGGAAAGCTCATGAAGCACGCTTTGTAATTCTTTTATTTCCTCGATCTGTTTGGTGAGCAGGTCATTGGCTTGTTTTAATTTAACCTCAGCCGCCTTGCGCTCAACCAGCTCGCGTTGCGCCGCCGAAAATAAACGCGCGTTTTCAATTGCAATAGTAGCCAGTCGCGCAAATTGAACCAGAATATCGACTGCGTCTTGCCGGAAGAATCTGCCAGAATCAGCGCTGTAAGCAAGCCCTAATACGCCCAGCACTTTATCGCCGGATAACAAAGGCACGCCAAGCACAGAGCCGATTGAATTAAAACTAAATTTTTTAACGCGGTCGCCCCACTCGTCATAATTCGAAACCAAAAGAGGTTTCCCGGTTTGCCAGACAGTCCCTGAAACCCCCTCCCCTTTTGCAGAAACATGATCAACGGCTTCTGCGAGCAGCCCAAAACCAATATGCGGCTTAAGTTTGCCGTCTTTAAAATCAACAAG
>CAZAGR010000017.1:13736-16517 GCA_964484585.1 uncultured Propionivibrio sp.
TTGCGGGCAGATTCGAGATCGTCCGGGTGCATCAAGTCTTCCCATTGTGCATAACTTGCATTGATCTCGTGCAATGTATATCCAAGTATGCCCGCCCAGAGCTCGTTGCGGGTCACTTCGCCTGTCTGAATGTTCCAGTCGGAGTATCCCAACCGCCCGCCTGTGATGACCGCAGCCAAACGCTCTTCCGACTCGCGCACATCTCTCTCAGCCAGCTCGCGTTTGACAATATCCGCCGCCGCATCCGCAAGCAATTTGCGGTTGATCATGAGAAACAGACTGAACGTAAGCAGGATAAAAAGCCCCTGACTTCCGATTAGAACGTATAGTTCGATTATGCTGGTCTTGAAAGAGTCGTTTAGCGGGGGAGAAATAATATTAGCGGCTATTCTTGCGAGCGCAAATATACAATAAGTTGCAAATACAAGCCCAAGCCGGCGTGGAAGCACACTCTTGTTCTTTTCAGCCGCAAAAAATAAACGCATGCATTGAGCGTAGATCAACAGGGTAGCAAGAGAAATGTTGATAATGCGTATTTGCAAACTTGGAAAGACAAAAGTGAAATACCCATGAACGATAACAAACAACGTGAAGACCAGATAATTAAATACATTCAAATTAGCCTTGCCAAGGCTGAATTTCTCGGCGCCGGAATATAAAAACACCGCCCCCAGCACGACCATGCTGTTACCGATTACGATGGATGTAAAATCGGAAATAACGCTGCGCAACGCGGACAGGAAAAAAATCCCCGCAAAATTCAGGAAATAGCTTGCAAGAAGATCGTTCAACCCCGAAAACCGCCCGCGGTTCTGAGCCCATAAAACCGTGATGACAAGTGCGCAGGTCGCATTACTCACCAGATAACTCAAGTAGATGGATGGGGCGCTTATCATTGCCCCCAATTATAGGCGATAATTGCGCCGTTGCGGCTGAAATCCAGCCATTTGACGCATCAGAATCCCCGGTTTGAATTTGAAAGCGCAGTTTCTTTTGTCTGATAAAATATAAATTATCCCCGATAGGACAGGCGTCTATTGCAAAAAAACTCCCTCGATCCAAGAAGATTTCATACTTACACATCCATCCTTGTGCTGGCATTGATTGCCGCTTTTGTCGCCTACATTTTTTGGAAATTAATGCTCCCGCGCAAAGATTTTTACAATGAATTATGGGGGCCTGCTTACTTGCTTGTGCGCGGACATAGCCCATACAATACCGCGAGTCTCAACCCAAATTTACCGGCTGCGTGGCTGCCGATGTCTATTGGCTTCTTTTTTTCGCTGGGCTGGCTGCCCGAAACCCCCGCATTGCAAGTCTGGTACGTCTTCAATATTCTTGAAATATGCGCCATCGTGTACTTTGTTCAAGACGAAAACGTAAATTTATTTAATACCATCGCGTCAGCTCTGCTTTGCTTTTTTTTTCCGCTTACGCTCAATCATATCAACCTCGGGCAATTTTCGATCACAGCAGTCTTATGTTGGGTATTAGCCCTTCATTATTACGAGAGACGAAATAATTCCGTGAATTTATCTGCGCTATTGATTGCGCTTGCGTTATCCAAGCCGCATTTAGGGATGCTGCCCATGCTGGGGTTGAGCTATAGCCAATATGCGCGCAGCGGAATCCGAATAGCCCTCGCGCTCTGGGCGCGGATTTTGGCAATGTGCGCGATACTCTGCATTCCCTTATTCATCGCCTACCCCAACTGGATTCCAGACATGTTAATCAGCATGGGCAAAAACCCGCCCTGGTCATATCCTTCGCTTTATATTCTTTTTCAAAGATTTTTAGGCAAGCCCGGGCTTTTCCTTTGGGTGTTAACTACTTTAATTATTGTCGCAATTAATTTTGGCATTTGGAAAAAACTCCCCGCAAAAAACGCCCTGTACTGGAGTCTCGCGCTGGCGCCGCTTGCAACCCCCTACATAGGCAGCTGGGATTTTGTTGTGCTCTTCCCGCTTTTAATCAGCGCCTACATCAATGCAGACTGGAAACGTAAAATATTTATATGGGTCGCGTACATCAGCGCCTGGGGTTTAATGGCGCGGATACAAATGATGGTTCCAAGTCACAATCATTATTTTTGGTGGGTTCCGCTATGGTTTATCGGCGTCGCCATTCTAAGCGAGGCAAAGAATCTCCGTAACCTTCTTGGAAACTCTTCGCCCCGCTCAGAGTCGCAATCTACTTAATCACTTCTTTCAACGCCTGTACCGTTTTCTCAACCCCTGCATCGTCCACCCAATAATGCGTTACCAATCGAAAACGGCGCGGACCTGCCCAGTCGATCATCACGCCGCGCTTTTTCATCGCGGATATAATTTCATCCACGCTCAACATGACTTCATCCGCGAGGTTGAAATACACCATATTTGTGGATGCGCCGCCCGCGTCTAAAACCAACCCGTGAATATTCTTCAAACCATCGGACAGTTTTTTTGCCCGAACATGGTCTTGCGCCAGCCGCGTTGTCATCTTCTCCAGCGAGATCAAACCCGCCGCGGCAAGTACGCCCGCCTGCCGCATTCCGCCGCCGAGCATTTTTCTCAAATGTCGCGCGCGTTTAATAAATTTTGCAGACCCAACCAGCATGGAGCCCACTGGCGCAACTAAGCCTTTGCTCAAACAGAACATCACCGAGTCCGCAGGCGCAGTCAATTCTTTGACGGTGACATTTAGCGCCGCAGCCGCATTGAAGATACGCGCGCCATCAACATGAAACAATAAATTGTTCTCGCGCGCGACCTCCCCCACTGCCTGCATATACTCCAGCGA
>CAZAGR010000018.1:0-15960 GCA_964484585.1 uncultured Propionivibrio sp.
ACCTGAATCTCAATACCATGGCGATAGATTCCGGACAACGCGGGCGCATCGACTGCTTTGACAGCGTCGGCCGACCTTACGCTGTCGCCCCCCTTGCTAGCGTTGCTGGCGGCGTTGTTGGCAGCGCTGCTGGCAACACTGCTGGCAACATCGGCAGGCGCGGCCACCTTCTGGAGCGCCTCAAGTGGCTCGGCCGGCAGGCTGCGCAAATTTTGCAATTCGAGCCCTGAGTGATGCGCAAGCAGACTCTCCAGCAGCGCACGGACTCGTTCCGGTGGAACCAGTTGCCCGGTCTTGGCGGACAGACGCGCTTCTTCTTCAGCCACTTGCGCGCTGAGCTTGGCAATACGGCTGCGGTTCACTGCGTCCGGATCACGGGCACCTCCGGCGAGAATCGCAACTTGATCACGCAATGTACTGATTTCGATGGTCAGGCGGGCATAACTCGCCTCGGCAGTCCGGGCACGGATCAAAGCTGGGTCAATGCCATAGGTGTAGCCGAGGTACAGGGGTGCCAATGCCAGCGTCAGCATGACGATCTGCTTTTCTCGCTTGCTCATTGCCGCAAATGCGGCGGTCCACTGGGCCCATTTGGCTTTCATGATTTACGCTCGGCAGCGGGCGCCGCAGTTGGTGCCCCCACAGGCCGCAGGACAAATTCAATGTAGGCAGCGCGCTCAGGTGATGAGGACTTCGCCGACGTTTCAGCCGGCTGGCCGGCCGGCACCTCAAGTTTGGGACGATTCATATCCAGCGCAGCAAAATGTCTTCCGGCAAAGGCCCTATCGGCGCCCAAAAGACCGATGTACACCGGCAACTTTGCGCCGTCCGTCATGCGGCCACGAATTTCCATGGTGACCCCGTCGCCCGCCATTGTGACGCCGGTCAGCCACACACCTGTCGGGGTATGGCGGGCAAAGCCGCGCAGCACGGTCGAGAAACCATTGCGGTCATCCGGCAGGGCGGCCTGCAACAGCTGCGTCGTTCGCACACGACGCGCCAGACGCAGGTCCAGATCGTCGATTGTTCGCAGCAAGGCGGCGTCCGGCGGTCGCGTCAATAGTACCTGGGCGCTGGCCACTTGATCTCGCGCCACTTTGGCTTCAACTTCAGCTGCCGCCGCCTGCTCTTCGTCCTGCTTCGCCGCCGCCGTTGCCCAACCAACACCCACCCCGGTGACAAACAGAGCGATCACCACGGCACCCACCGCGTTGACCAGACTCAGCCATTCGCGCTGACGTTGAAAGCGAGCGTGATACAGGTTGATTTGCGCACTCACGCCGTACCACCCTCGAGCCGAAGTGCCGCACCGATGGCGCGCAGGCATTGCGCAAGCCGAATCGGATCGAGCAACGCCGGCACTTTCGAAAAGTCGATTTTTGCCGACAACACCATTTCTTCCACCGGCAAGGCCAGATTGCTACGCAGGTAATCAATGAAGCCCTCGGCTCCCGGCACGGCGGCCACCACCACCTTGGAAATCGGAATCTGACTGTAACCGCGGTCAAAATTGTCCAGCGAACGCTGCACATCGAGCCCCACGCGCTCGTAAAGATTCGCGCGTCGCTCGGCATCCTGCACAGCAAGTTGCGCGGCAGTAATTTCAATATGCCGCACGACAAACAGCTCGCCGTGATAGGTAAAAGTCAGCAAGCCTTCGGTCTCGTCAAAGATCAGCAAGGCCAAGCCGCGATTTTCGTCCTCAAGCAATGCGGCCAGATTTCGCTGCGACAGCTCAGGCAGATCGATGGCCGTCAGTGGCACTTTGGCGTCCTGAAAGCCCTGAACGACCGGGATCATTGCGCTGGCCGGTGCAATTGCAGCAAACACTTGCGGGCTGCGCCCCTCGGCCGGAATCGGCAACAGATCGATAGCCGCGTCGGAGACATCGAACTCAACCATGTCCTTGATCTTCCAGCGCAGTGCGTCTGCCGCCTCCGAGACCGGGCCGGCCGATGCCTCCGGTGCCTCGGTCTGGATCAACTGATAGGCACCATGGGACAACAGGGTCGTGCATCGCTGACGCGTCAAACCGAGCGGGCCGCGCAGGCGTTTCAAGGTTTGCGTCAAATCACCATCGAAATCAAAAGAATCGGCGAGCCGGACCACCGGCAGCCCTTCCGCCGGACGTGAAATTGCCACGGCATCGAGTCGACGCACGCCGGACACGACCGCCATCCAGTCGTTACTCGCTGCCGCTGACGTGTTTTTTGAGAATAGCCCCACAATGCCTTCTTACAATTAGCCGTGTGCGGACTTTATTCCCTGCAGGCAAGGCTAAAAGCACCAAGCTCAGGTGGATTTCAGGCCTAGTTTCGGACCCCTCCCCAGTATCCATCGACAAACGGGGGTTTTCACCTCAATGGCGATGAAGTAGGCACTGCACGCACGCTATAAAATACGATTTGAATTGGCCAAGGAGCAGGCATGCGCGCTTACCTAAGTGACTACACGTATGAGCAAGAAGTGCCGCCGGAGAAACTCGCCTTCATGACCGACTGGATGCTCCGCTGGCACAATCGCAATAAGGACTTTTCGTTCTCATTGGTCTTGATCGAATTTCAGGATACAAACGCGCTTGGCAACGCGCTGGGTGCAGCCTATGCGATGAACCTCATCCGTCGGGTGAGCCGGGAAGTCACTGAAGTGCTGCGCAACACCGACATGTTTTGCCGCGCCCGCGTCAGTAGTTTTTACGTACTGCTACCGCAGGGAGCCCCAAGCATTGTGCTCAACAAGATCGAACCCATACTGGCTGCTGCACGTGCCGACGGGCTCGAAGCATCGCAACTGCACATCGGCAAATTGAGCATTCCTGAAGACCTGAACGGCGAGACATCGGCGCTCGATCTACTCAATCGCCTGCGCGCCGGCAAGGGCTGACAACGCCAAAACATTGAGCGCACGAGATCCGGCGCAGACGACCGCCGTGCCGCTATCGCCGACTTTTTTGCATCCTCAAGCGAACGCTACAACATTCAGGCTGATTCGTTGCCCGTACGGCGCGTAATCGCTGGTGTCGTCGAACAGGCCGAACGACTCGACCCGTTGTATGTCGTGGAAGCCGGCGCTTTTTAACAGACCCTGCAAATAGTCGAAATAAAATCCGATCTGATGATAATCATGGCGATCGACCTGCCCGCCGAAAATCATCCGCATCACATGGAGTTTGCCATTGGCACCCAGATCAGCGCGCAGAAACATGGTGCAAAGAGTTTCAAGATCCGGAACGGAGATCATCAGCTTGCCGCCCGGTTTGCGCAGTATCCGTCGTATATCACGCAATACCAGGGCAATCGCCTGTTGATCAACGTGTTCAAGGATATGACTGGCATAAACCTCGATGACCGAACCGGTCCTGAACGCGGACAAGTCCTGCACATCGCCGACCACATCCACGTTCGGGCCCGGCGTCACATTCAAGACCGTCCATCCCGCTTTCTTGTCGCGCCCGCCGATATGCAGACGCAGTTCCGCGCCGGGCTCCCCGTTCGCATCCTGAGCATGCGTCGCCGTTTCCGTCCAGCGTGCCCACATGGCCGAGTAGGCGGCCTCCAAGCGGCGGGTAAACCCTGCGTGATCCAGAAGCGGAGAAGCAGACATCCTCTCGCGCAATGACGCGCGCAAAACGGCCAAGCGATCGGAATCGCACGCCAGCCTGCTGGCGCAGGTAACGTAATCATCCACCGATTCGCAGATGAGTTCAGTAAGGCCCAGGCAAGAAAGCAAACTCGCTCCGACGCGACAGGAATGACGCTCGCCGGCCAGAGTGATTACGGGAACACCCATCCAGAGCGCCTCGCACGTTGTCGTCGTGCCGTTGTAGGGGAATGGATCAAGAGCAATATCCACCTCGCCATAAATGCTCAGGTGGTCCTTGCCGGCCGGCAACCACTCCATCAGGCGCAGCCGTTCTGCGCTGATTCCCCATTTTTCAAATCTGCCAATAAGGCGTTGTCGCCCAAGCTCGGTGCCGAAGGCATGACTTTTCAGCAACAAGGTCGAGTCAGGCACGGCCTGCAAGATTTTTACCCACGTGTCGATGACCTCGGTCGTGATCTTCGAGGCATTGTTGAAGCTGCCAAAGGTGATATGCCCTGAACTCGCCAGCGGCGAAGCCTGCACGGCGGGCGCGCTATCCGCGGGCTGATAGGCAAGAAAACACGCGGGCAATCGCCACAAGGTCTCCGAATAGTGCGTCTCCGTCAATCCGGGAGGATCAGTGACTTCATCGCCGATCCGGTAATCAATGCTGGTCAAGCCGGTCGTTGCAGGGTGGCCTAGATAAGTGACCTGAATCGGGGCCGGCTTGCGCGCAAACACGGGCAGGCGATTGCCCGCCGTGTGCCCGGAAAGGTCAACCAGAATATCGATTTCATCGTCGCGTATCGTTCGCTCAAGCTCATCAATCGACAACATCGACACATCGCGCCAGGCATCCGCCAGCGCTTTGAATCCCTCCGTCCGGGCATCGGGCTGCAACAAGGTCGAATAACAGACTACAAAAACGGCAGTCCGGTCATGCTGAGCAAGAATCGGCTCAAGAAAATATGCCACTGAGTGGGTGTAAAAATCTCTTGAAACGTAACCAATGCGAAGTCTTGCGTCACCGTCTGGACGCTTTGCGAAATGTTGATCAGATGAAGCGATATCCGGCGCATGCAGCTTCGCCCATGATCGGTATTCTTCACACAAATGATCGCCGCGCATACGGCCTGAATAGAGCAGGTTGAACACCAGCCCGGAATGTGCACCCGAGTTGCGCTCGGCGACGATAACTTGCCGATAGAGTGCGATCGAGCCTTCGGCATCACCGGCGTGAGAGGTGTTGTTCGCCAGCAAAAGCAGCGCGTCGCTGGCATCAGAATGCAGCTCCAAGGCGTTCTGTATGCGACTCCGTGCGGCATCCCATTTGTCTTGCGCCTGCAGGGCCTGGGCTACCCGGAGGTGACACAGGTAACTATCGGGATTTCGTTTCAGTTGCTCTTCGTAGTAATCGACTACGCCAGCGAGGTAAGCGGGCTCCTCGAGAACAAGAGAAAGATTGATCAGCGCTTCGGGCAGATCCGGCTGCAGACGCAAGGCCTCGCGAAAGGCGGCCACCGCCTCTCCGCCTCGGCCCAGCCCCAGCAATGCGTTACCAAGATTGCAGTGCGCGCCGGCGAATTGTGGAGCCAACTCAACGGCTTGTCGACAATAACCTTCGGCCTCCTCATGACTGCCCTGCGAACTCAATACCGCGCCAAGGTTGGTCAAGGCCTCGACATACGAGGGATCGAAATCCAGCGCGGCACGATAACAATTAGCTGCGTCCCAAAATTTGCCCTGGGCGCGGTGGACATTGCCCAGGTTATTGTGAGCGGCCGGATAGCCGGCGCGCGTGGCCAGCGCGCGGTGAAAATACTCTGCCGCGACGGCTTCCTCGCCTCGCTGCAGGGCCAGAATCCCGGCCAAATTGTTAGCTTCGGCATGGGATGGATGGGTCGCTAAAAAGCTCTCAATTCGGGTCAGTGCATCGTCGTTGTTACCTTCACGCCACGCTGCGCTGGCACGTTCAAACGAGGATGCATCACCACTGGCGTTGAAGAAAACCAGTGCCAGCGAGGTATGGCCGCGCCGTTGCAGCGATTGCCCGGCCCACGTGAGAAGTCGATCAAGAAAGCGATCAGAAAGCATTTGGGTCACGTCCAGCGACAAGGGGCTGTCGCGCTGGAAAAATACTCAAGTCAGGTGATCTTTGGCGGAAACCACCAGGGCATTGGTGACAACGGCCATAGTCACTTTGGAGACCAGCTCCGCCCCATAACCACGCGCCCTGAGTTCAGTTTGCAATGCCTGTGCCAGACGCGCGCGCCCGACAATGCCAAGACGGTGGCTGCTACAGAAGGTGGCAGCGCCCTGGTAGAGATTTTTGAGGGCGGATTCAGCAGTCTTGTCGACTGCCTTTTTGTCCGGTGAAGATTTCCGGGCGGGCGACTTTCCGCGCTGATCAAGCTGCTGATCCATTCCATCAATCAGCGTGCGCACCGCCTCATTCAGAGTGGTACGCGATACAAGTCCCAGCATGTCAAAAAATGAAACGGCCCGGAGTAGCCCGGGCCTGACTTTCAACTATGCGTGTCACGCGCCGACGGCGGTGAATGTTGCGCTATACGTGGTGCCATTAGCCGTGTACTGAATCGTACATGAACGCGTGACGCCGACGGCCAGGGCAGCACCCGCATCGGCCGTAATGCCATAACTGGCGGGCAAACCGCCTTGCATTGCGTTCGAGGCGGCATTGCAATTTGTCAGTGCCACAGTACTGGCGTTTGAAACCAATCGCCCGGAATAGTTGATGTTGACCGCCGAAGTCAATGCACCGGCGACGCCGTTGACCGCCGCCTGAGCCGCATCACCTGAAAGGTTGATGAAGCGTGGCAGCGCGGTCGCCGCCAGAATTCCAAGAATCACGATCACTACAATCAGTTCGATCAACGTAAAACCTTCTTGTTTCATGTTCATGCCATCCTCCTCGCTTAAATTTAACAGGCTGTCGTTGCTAAGACAAACGCGGGGGCGTTAACTACGCCTGCCACGGGAGCTGCACCAGTGGTATATGTTACACGGCAGTTTGGTGCTGTGCCACCCACAATGTCGATGGTGATTGCCGTGCTGACTGCGGCACCGCCGGCGGAAATGGTAATCGCGTCTGTGGCCGCTGTGAGTTGCGCGGCCGCAATGATGCCTGCGGCGTTGGCGGTCGGGTACTGGTTGAGCATTGTCACCGCCGTTCCCTCCATATTTGCAGTTCCGCCGGCAACGGTGCATGTCCCGACCGGATTGGCGGCCAGATCCAGCAGACATCTCGAATGCGTCAAAGCCGAGGCCGAACGCACCGCACCCATGATGGCATTAGCCTTGGCGACGCGGGCATCCACCTGCATATTGGTAAACCGCGGCAAAGCCACAGCAGCAAGGATGCCGATAATGGTTATCACGACGATCAGCTCGATCAAGGTGAATCCCGACTGGAGAAATGATGACTTTTTCATACGCATCCTTTGCGATATTGAATCCAAGGTTGTGACGAGTATTACCCGATGTCCAAGCTGATACTGTGCGTTGTCCAACACAGCCGGAAGCCTGCGACCCAAAGCCAGCGTAGACTGGCCAGATACTAACCAACCAGTTCCGGGTTCTGACTCGGAAAACAGAATCAATTCATGCCCAATTCATGCCCAACTTTTAGTAGCTCAGAACCATGTGTATGCAGTCACCGAAACAATTTCGACCCAGTCAACCCGCTTGCTTCCTTGCATGCCCGATCCTGCCGCATCAATTCGCCAGCGCAAAATCCCGCTCGCGTCGTGCAATTTCAAGTTCCGGTCCAGTTTCGGCCGGTAACGCAACTCCCGCAAACTCGCGTCGAAGCACCAGGTCCCGGGCCCTAAACCGCCGACCGTCGCGGCGCAGTCGCCCAGATATCCATCGGGTGCCTTCTGCAACCAAAGCACCGGATTGGTTCCAACGAGTTCCTTGATACGCGCATCTTGTCCGTGAAACATGAAGGCTGCCGTTGCATTTCGCAATCCTGAAGAGACGTTTTGAATCGTTGTCTCGACCAGCACTTTTTCAGACTTTTCCTGTATCTGCCACAACTTATTGAGTAACCCCGCCGCAAGAACGCCAATAATGGCAACGGCGAGAGAAAACTGAAATAATTTACTCAAACCCAGACTCGAGTGCGACCCCGGGCCGCTCACGTTTTCTGCGCCACCTTGCCCAGATCCCATAGTGGCAGAAAAATACCCAAGGCAAGCACCAAGACCATGGCACCCAGCATGATGATCAAAATCGGCTCGATTTGCTGTGCCAGCGTCTTCAGCTCGTACTCGACTTCGCTCTGATACATGTCGGCAACTTCCTGCATCATGTCGTCAAGTGCCCCCGACTCCTCACCAACGGCGATCATTTGCAGCACCACTGGTGTGAATACCTTGGCACTGATGGCGGCGCGCAACACACTCTCGCCCCGTTCGATGCTATCGCGCATGGCCTCAACCTTGCCGCCAATATACGCATTGTCGACGGTCTGGGCGACGGTTGAAAAAGCCTGAATTATCGGTACGCCACTTCGCGACGCAAGAGCAAAGCTGCGCGCAAAACGGGCCAGCGTCGCCTTTTTGACGATCTTTCCCGCAATAGGAAATCTCATCTTCAGTTCATCCCATTGAACAAGGCCTTTGGGCGTCGCCCGCCATGCGTTGAAACCGAATACGGCGGCAACCACGCCCCCGATCAACACGTGCCAGTAATTGAGCATGAATTCGGAAAACCCCAGAAGTATCCTCGTCATCAACGGAAGCTCCGCATTGAAGCCCTTGAACACGCGGGCAAATGCCGGGATCACCCAGATATTGACGACAAACATCGCCGCGCCCATGGCCATGATGACAAACGACGGATAGCGCAAGGCAGATTTGACCTGCTCGCTCATGAAACGCTCGAATTCCATATGATCGAATAGCCGGATAAAAACCTCTTCGAGACGCCCGGTCATTTCGCCGACGCGAACCATAGAGACATAGAACGGACTGAATATCTTGGGATACCTGGCCAGCGCCATGGACAGCTCACGACCCGAATCGAGACCATCGCGGATATCCTGCAAAACGCCCTGCATTGCCGGATTAGCGCTCGATTCCTGCAAGCCCGCCAGCGCACGCATGATCGGCACGCCGGCGCGCAACAAGGTGTGAATCTGCTTGGAGAACAACAAGATATCGACGTGTTCGACCTTCTGCTTGAAGAATTCGAAACCACCCACGTCCTTGCTGCTGGACTCTGCTTTCGCTACCCCTGTTGCAGGTTTGATTTCCAGCGGAGTGACGCCAGTGCCAAACAACACGTCAGCCACCGCACCCGCTGTTGCACCGTCCAACACACCGTTTACGTATTCGCCCGACTTATTGCGTCCTCGATAGGAGAAATTAGGCATGCGTTTTCACCACGGGGAACACGGGGGGCACGGGGAAAATCTAAATTGAAACACGCTTGATTCCTTGTTTCAACAGGCGCTTGTTGAAATTTAGCAGATAGCCCCGCTTGAGTCTCAACAAGCGAAGGTAGGTTATAACTTGAGACACATGCGCTGGTGACCAATCCTCCACTGCTTTGATTTCAAGCAACAAGCACTCTTCGACGATCATGTCAGCGCGAAATCCAATGCCAAGATCATGACCGCGATATATAGCTGGCACGGGGACTTGGCAAGTAAATTCAATGCATCGATTAGTCAGTTCAATCGCCAGCGCCTTCTCATAAATCGATTCGAGTAGCCCTGGCCCCATATACTGATGAACTTCAGTCGCGGCATCCAGCACACGATCAATCAGCTCATCGGCACAATCCAGCAGTTGGTTTTCCCCGTGCTCCCCGTGTCCCCCGTGGTTCATAAAGTGCTCTTCTATTCATCCAGCTGGGTCGAAATGCGCATCGCTTCGTCGATGGTCGTGCGGCCAGCTGCCACCAAGCGCACGGCATCGCGGCGCAGGGTGTTGCCGGCCATCTGTTCGCGGCCGGCGGCCATGAATTCGTTGGGGTCGCCGCGATTGACCGCTTCAACCAGGGAATTGGTCATCTCGAGAGCCTCATAGACAGCCTGCCGACCCTGGTAGCCGGTATTGGCGCAATGACTGCAACCGGCTCCGTGCTTGTAGGCTGTTGAGTCGATGTCATCACCCAATTCGGCTTTCAACCAAAGACGCTCATGCGGATCGGGCGTATGCGGTTCTGCGCAGTTCTCGCAGATAACCCGCACCAGACGTTGCGCCATCACCATCTGGATCGAGAGTGCGACCATGTATCGGGGGACACCCATATCGAGCAGGCGCACCGGCGTCGACAAGGCGTCGTTGGTGTGCAAGGTGGACAAGACCATGTGGCCAGTCATTGCCGCCCGCATGCCGATTTCAGCGGTTTCCTGATCGCGCATTTCGCCGAGCAGGATGATGTCCGGATCCTGCCGCAAAGCCGTGCGCAAAACGCGTGAAAAACTGAGATCGATCTTTTCATGAACCTGCACCTGATTCAGGCCGGGCAGGCGGTATTCGACGGGATCCTCAACAGTGATGATCTTTTTGCCCGGGGTATTCAGCTCATTCAATGCCGCGTAAAGCGTCGTCGTTTTACCGGAGCCGGTCGGCCCGGTGACCAGGACAATACCCGACGGCCGATGGATGGAATGACGGAAGCGCTCCAGCAGTCGGGGCGGCATGTTCAATTTTTCGAGCTGCAACAATCCGGTGTTTTGCGCCAGCAAACGCATCACCACCGATTCACCATGCTGAGTTGGCATGGTTGAAATACGAATATCAATCGGGGTAGTCCGCAGCTTGATATTGAAGCGACCGTCCTGCGGCAGGCGCTTTTCTGAAATATCGAGGCCTGACATCAGCTTGAGGCGCAGTACCAGCGCCGTCGACACTTTGGAATCGGCTTCGGTCTGAACATGCAGAACGCCGTCGATACGGAAGCGAATGATCAGGGATTTTTCCTGCGGCTCGATGTGAATGTCGGACGCGCGCATTTTCAGCGCTTCTTCGAAGACGGTATTGAGCAGTTTGACGACCGGCGCATCTTCGGCGCCGGCCGAAAGACCAAGCAGATTGCCGAACTCAAGAGCGGTATCGCCCAGATCAGCAGTCAGCTCCTTGGCAAAACCGGCGATCTCCGCGGTACGGCTATAAACGCGATCCAACGCACCCAACAGATCACTCTCGGTAACTACCGCCAGATCGACTTCGCGCTTGAGCAGTCGCGCCAGTTCGTCGAAGCCGGTCAGGTCGGTCGGATCTGCCATCGCCACCAGCAACAAGCCGGCGCGTTCGTCCAGCACCAGTGCGCGCAATCGACGCGCCTGCGGTTCGGGCAGCAGTTTGATCAGCGCCGGCTTTGGCTGAAAATTCTTGAGGCTGATGAAATCCGCGCCCAGTTGCCGCGCCAGACCGCGTGAAATGCCCTCCTCGGTGACAAAACTGCTATCGACAAGTACGCGCCCCAGCTTGCGCCCGCTGCGCTTTTGCTCGTCCAAGGCAATCTTGAGCTGCTCGGCCGTGATCAGATCCTGCTGCACCAACATATCGCCGAGGCGAATTTTTTCCGGACGCGCCATGAATGGGTATCCTCCTTACCTCCGCCTTTATAAAGTATTTGTCAATGTTTGAGGTAGTTCTAATACAGCCGGAAATTCCGCCTAATACAGGGAACGTCATCCGGCTTTGTGCCAACACCGGCGCCACGCTGCACTTAGTGCATCCGCTGGGGTTCAATCTTTCGGAGGCCTCACTGCGCCGCGCGGGGATGGATTACGCCGAGTTGGCCGTCGTCCGCGAACACGCCGACTGGGCCGCCTGTCGCGAGGCACTCGGATCTGCGCGGCGTTTTGCGCTGACCACCAAGGCCACCCGCCGTGTCGCCAGCGCCGACTTTTTAGCCGGCGATGCACTAATTTTCGGTTGTGAAACGCGCGGTTTGCCGGCGGATGTGCTGGCCGACATTGCGGCCGACCACCGTTTGCGCCTGCCAATGATGGATGTGCCGAACAATCGCAGCCTGAATCTATCGAACACCGTCGCCGTTGTGGTCTACGAAGCCTGGCGGCAAATCGGCTTCAGCGGCGGGGTGTGAACTATCAACCAGAAAACCTCACCTCTACCACGGGGAACACGGGGGCACGGGGGTATGCGGGAGAATCGCGAGGTTTTTTGCGGCACACCATCGATGATCTCCTCTTTCTCCACAAGGTCTTGTTTTTCCCCGTGTTCCCCGTGTTCCCCGTGGTCAATTGCTTTTCCCAGGATCAAGGTTCCTCGGTGCCCGGCTCACGCGCCATGATCGCGCGCAATCCTTCCTCGGGCGTCATGCGGCCGTCGACGATGGCGCAGACCACTTTGGTGATCGGCATATCGACGCCGAGTTCCTCCGCCCGTCGGGCGACTTCCCGCGCTGCGGGAACCCCCTCGGCGACATGTCCCAACTCACGCTTGATCTGCTCCAGCGGCTTGCCCGTGGCCAGCAACAGGCCGACACGCCGGTTGCGCGACAGCTCGCCCGTGCAGGTGAGAAACAGATCACCCATGCCGGACAGTCCCATGAACGTTGCCGGCTTGGCACCCAAGGCGACCCCAAAACGGGTGATCTCGAGCAGCCCGCGGGTCAGCAGAGCAGCACGACAATTCGAGCCCAGTGCCATACCGTCGGAAATGCCGGTAGCGATCGCCATTACATTTTTGACCGCGCCGCCAATCTCGGCGCCGATCACGTCATCGGTGGCATAAATACGCAGATTTCCACCGTGCAGAATTTTTGCAGCCCGCAGGGCAAAGGCCTCATCGGTCGATGCCAGCGTCACCACTGTCGGCAGCCCCTGTGCCAGCTCCAGTGCAAAACTTGGCCCGGTCAGCACGCCGCAGGTCACCTCATCGCCCAGCACCTCTGCCACGACCTGGTGCGGCAACAAACCGGTGTTGGCCTCGAGCCCCTTGCAAACCCAAAGAAACGGGGCCTTCAATCCGGTATCACAAAACTGGATAAGCGAATCGCGCAATCCTGCCAACGGCGCAGCGATGATGAGCAGCTCCGCATCACGAACGGCGTCCATGTAATTGCTGACCGGCGTCAGGTCGTCGGGAAACGGGCATTCGGGAAGGTAGCGAACATTCTCCCGCTGGCTCGCCATTGCGGCGATCTGCACTGGATCGCGCGCCCACAAGGTTACGGGATGGCGGCGGGCAAATGCGATCGCCAGCGCGGTTCCCCAGGCCCCTGCACCGAGTACGGCAATACGCATCGCGACTCCTCCCAATATGACGCTAAGTAAGCGTTTCGAAGCGCGGCGGGATTTTGTCGGGGTTTTGTCTGTGGTGCTTGCTACAAACCCCAAACTTGCCCAGCCTTGACAAAACCCGCCTGACCGCCACGGTGCCTGACCTTGACCCATCCCGCCGGCACGGCTGGGGGTTTATCAATCAACTCGAGCACCACGTTACGCTCGGCTTCAAAAGACAAGGCGGCCTGATCATCGGCTTCCGCACGGATTTTGGCGCTATCGACACGCACGAGCACAGTGCGTTTTTCAGACAGGAACTGCTTTTCAATAAACAACAGATCGCCGGCGCTGTCGCGCACTTTTACCCAGGCGCCGGCGACCACGATCTGCTCGACGGGCGTATCACGGGCAATGACAAACAGCGGCTTGGCTTTGACGGACGGCGCATCATACAAAACGGCGGCGGTCGCCACGGACAAGTAATCAAGCGCAAGCGCCGGTGCCGACGTGACCAATGCGGTGACCAACGCGGCGACCAAAACGGTGACCCGCGTCACGACCACCCTTGCCGCAGGAAACCCGCAAGAGGCGAAGCGGGAGATGAAGCGCCGTGCCGCCATCGCCGACTTTTCTTTATTGAACCGGCGCTTCAACCGCAGGGTGGGTTTGCTGCTGTTCCATCATGCGTTGCTGAAACAATGCTTCAAAGTTGACCGGGGCCAGAATCACCGGCGGGAAGCCGGCGCGAATCGCCGCTTCTGAAATCACTTCACGGGCATATGGGAACAGAATGTTGGGGCAGGCAACGCCGAGAATCGGGCCAACGTCGGCTTCCGGTATGTTGCGAATCTGGAAAATTCCGGCCTGCGAGGCTTCGATCAGGAAATAGGTGGTGGCCTCCCGCTTGGCGGTAATCGTGACCGTCAGGGTCGACTCAAACATGCCCTCGTCAATACGATTAGCGTTGGTCTGCAGCTGAATCTCGATTTCGGGGGCTTCGCGCTCGAGGAAAATGGCCGGCGCGCCGGGTACTTCGAGTGAAAGGTCTTTAACGTACAGTTTCTCGATGCTGAAAACAGGTTGCTGGTCGCTCATGATGGGGATGTCAGTTAAGGGAAAACCGCTATTCTAAATCAGCCCGCCAGCAGAGGGTCAAGTTGTCCGTTCCGTTCGAGGGCGTAGAGGTCGTCGCAACCACCCACGAAAGTTTCACCAATGTAAATTTGCGGCACAGTGCGCTGCCCCGTGCGCTGCATCATCTCGTCGCGCCGCGCTGGATCTAGGTCAACCCGGATTTTCTCGACCTGACCAACGCCCTTGCGCAACAAGAGTTGCTCAGCTCGCAAGCAGTAGGGGCAAACCGCCGTGGAATACATCAACACCAGCTTCATCGCGCCAGCCCTCAGCGCTTGCGACTTAACGGCAGATTCGCCTCACGCCAGGCGGCAATGCCCCCGGCCAACGAGAATACTTTTTCAAATCCGGCCTTCTTGAGAACGCCCACCGCAGTGGTTGATCGGTTTCCCGAGGCACAGCACACAATCAACGGAGTCGCTTTCAGCTTCTCGATTTCAGAAAGATTACTTTCCAGTTGTGCCAGCGCGATGTGGCGCGAACCGGCAATATGACCCACGGTCCATTCGGGCGTCTCGCGCACATCGAGAACCACCGCGTCCTCGCGGTTCATCATCATCGTGGCGGCAGCGGGCGACAAATCCTGGGCGCTACCTCCGGTCAATAGGGGCCACAAGAGCATTCCGCCGGAGACAAGAGCGAGGCCGACCCACATGATATTTTGTTGCAGAAATTCGATAGGCATAGGATATTGGAAGCCGCGGCAATCGTCGGGCCGGTAAGGGAAACGGCACGTATTATAGAATGGCGTTTGCTGTTGCAAATTCCCTACCACTCCGCTCTCATAGACCCTTCGCGAGTCAACCATGTACAAAATTGTCTTGCTGCGCCATGGCGAATCCATCTGGAATCAAGAAAATCGTTTTACCGGCTGGACCGATGTCGGCCTGACCGAAAAAGGCATGGCGGAAGCCCTGGCTGCCGGGGCATTGTTAAAAGCCGAAGGATACACGTTTGATATCGCCTACACGTCAGTATTGCAACGAGCGATCAAGACCCTGTGGACAGTGCTTGAACAAATGGACCTCATGTGGATCCCGGTACAGCATTCCTGGCGTTTGAACGAGCGGCACTACGGCGCACTGCAGGGCTTGAACAAGTCCGAGACGGCAGCAAAATTCGGCGATGAGCAAGTGCTGGTCTGGCGTCGCGCCTATGACACGCCACCGCCCGCGCTGGAGGAAAACGATCCGCGCTTGGAAATTGGCAACCCGCGTTATGCCGGGCTCGCCGCCGGAGAGTTCCCCCGCACCGAGTGCCTCAAGGACACCGTCGTACGCTTCCTGCCGTACTGGCACGAAACCATTGCGCCGTTGGTAAAGTCGGGCAAAAAAGTCGTTATCGCCGCGCACGGCAACAGCCTGCGCGCCCTGATCAAGTATCTCGACAACGTGTCGGATAACGACATCGTCAATCTGAACATTCCGACCGCACAACCCCTGGTGTATAAGCTTGATGCCGATCTGAAACCGATCCGCAGTTATTATTTGGGTGATCCCGAAGCCATCAAAGCAGCGATGCATGCCGTCGCGAATCAGGGCAAAGCCAAGGCCTAATGCTATTTACCACGCGGGACACGGGGAGCACGGGGGAAAGGCGAACCAGATTTGTTTTTGTTTCCCCCGTGTTCCCCGTATTCCCCGTGGTGATTGCTTTTCTTGTCGCCGCCGTTCTCAGCTCCGCTGCAGCAGCCGCGCCGGTGGATGTAAAGAAGGATGAGCTCAAGGAATTACAAGGGCGTATCGAAACCCTGCAACGCGACCTGGCCAAGAGTGAAGAGACGCGTTCGTATGCTGCCGACCAGCTACGCGATATCGAATCTGCGATTTCGAACGCCAATCGCCGTTTGCACACGCTGGGCGATGAGCGCGCTGTGGTGCAAGCCGAACTGAACGAACTCGACAGCCAGACGCGCAAACTGGACCACCAGACGGGCAGTCAACAAGACCAATTGGCGCGCCTGCTAAACCGGCAGTTTGTCGGCGGCGATTCGGATGCGCTCCAGCTGCTGCTGG
>CAZAGR010000019.1:0-15560 GCA_964484585.1 uncultured Propionivibrio sp.
CCCGCGCAGGGGAGCAGGGGCGAGGCTTTGCCGTGGTGGCAGATGAAGTACGAAAGCTCGCTGAACGCACCAGTCAGTCGACCAGCGAAATCAAGACGATGATCGATAAGATTCAGTCGCAGACGAGCGAGGCAGTGGGCAGCATGAACGAAGCCAGCCAGCGAGTCAGTTCCGGCGTACAGTTGATCCATCAACTGCAGACACCGCTTGACGAATTGCAGAGTAATGCAGGGAGAGCTCTGGAAAGCCTGAACAATCTCGCGCAAGGCACGCGCGAGCAAAGCGCAACGAGTACATCGATTGCGCAAAATATTGAAATCATCGCAACGACGAGCAGTCAGAGTAGTGACGCGGCGACACACGGCAGTGACTTGGCGAGCGGGCTAAGTAGCATGTCACGCGAACTGGATCAGCTCGTCGGGCGCTTCAAGCGCTGATTGAGCGCACTGGGGCTGAATTGACATGACACACGCCATCCGTTTCTACCGGACGGGTGATCCGAACGTGCTAACGTTGGAAAAAGTCGGCGCTGGCGACACGGCGCCGGGCGTCGGTGAGGCGTGCGTCCGGCACCACGCGATTGGCGTCAATTTCATCGACATCTACCACCGCACCGGTCTGTATCCGTTGCCTTTGCCCTCTGGCATCGGGTTGGAGGCGGCGGGCGTGGTTGAAGCGGTTGGCGGCGATGTGACGGATCTGCAGGTTGGCGATCGGGTCGCTTATGCCGGCGGGCCGGTCGGTGCTTACGCCGAGGTTAGAAATATCGCCGCGGATCGCTTGGTCAAACTGCCCGATGCGATTGATTTCAACACAGCTGCGGCGATGATGCTGCAAGGCTTGACAGCGCAGTACCTGTTGCGGCGAACCTACCCCGTACACGCCGGCGACACCGTGCTTATTCATGCGGCGGCGGGTGGTGTTGGGTTGATGGTCTGTCAGTGGGCCAAGGCACTGGGGGCGACCGTGATCGGCACGGTAAGTTCCGAAGCCAAGGCGGCGCTGGCCGAATCACATGGCTGTGATCACACCATCATTTACACGCGGGAAAATTTTGCCGAACGCGTAAAGGAAATCACGAACGGAGCCGGCGTCGCGGTGGTCTACGATTCAATCGGCCGCGACACCTTTCAGGGCTCCCTGGAATGTTTGCGACCTTTGGGGATGATGGTGACCTTTGGCAACGCGTCCGGCCCCATACCCCCATTCGATACCGCCGAATTGGCCAAACGCGGATCGCTGTTCCTGACGCGGCCGACGCTGTTCACCTATACGGCCAAACGTCAGGATCTGTTGGCAATGGCTGCCGAGCTGTTTGATGTTGTTCTTTCCGGCACCCTGAGAATTGAAGTCAATCAGACCTTTGCGCTGGCTGATGCGGCGCAGGCGCATAGTGACCTGGCAGCGCGCAGAACGACGGGATCCATTATTCTGCTGCCATGATTGCGGCGCAACGTTGATGCGATCCTTCCTGATTGCCAATCCGAAAGGTGGCGTAGGGAAGAGTACATTGGCCACCAATCTGGCAGGTTTGTTTGCCAGCCGGGGAGAGAAGGTCATGCTGGGCGACATTGATCGACAGCAGTCGTCGCGCGAGTGGTTGCGACTGCGCCCGTGCCGGTTGCCACTGATCCGGAGTTGGGAGATCGAGTCGGGGGAGCCCGCGCGACCGCCGAAAGACACCGAGTTTGTCGTGCTCGATACGCCGGCGGGATTGCATGGCAAGAAGCTGTCCCAGGTGCTCAAGCAGGTGCAGAACGTGATCGTTCCGCTGCAACCGTCTATTTTTGACATTCTCGCCACGCGACATTTTCTCGATACTTTGCGCGAGGAACAGGAGAGTCGCAAACATCAAGCCTTCGTCGCTCTGGTAGGGATGCGCGTTGATGCGCGCACCCGCGCCGCCGCAGAAATGGAACGTTTTCTAAGCGATGCGGGATTCCCTGTGCTCACCTGTCTGCGTGACACGCAAAACTATGTTCAAGCTGCAGCGCATGGGCTAACGATATTTGATTTGCCGCTATCCCGTACCGAGAAGGACCGCGAGCAGTGGCAGCCGGTCATCGATTGGGCTAACCGGCCCTAGTTTGGTTTTTCAACTGGCCGGAGTTTGGCGTCGCGGACGGGTGCTGGCGCCTGGGTTGCTGTATCCGGGATTTCATCAGCCTCATTTTCGGAAGGGACCTGTTCCGAGTAAATGTAGTCTCGTACTTGCTTGCCTGCCGGACCAACGACATCGATCGCGGTCAGCCCCTTGGGGAAATCAAGGAAACTTTCCGGCACTCCGGCAAGTGCTTTTTCCATGAACCCGATCCAGATGGGCAGCGCGGCACTGCCGCCGGTTTCGCCATCGCCGAGACGTTTGGGTTGATCAAAACCAATCCAGGCGACACCGACGATACTTGGTTGATAGCCGCAGAACCACGCGTCAATATAGTCGTTCGTTGTACCGGTTTTCCCCGCCAGATCGCTGCGTTTTAGTGCGGAGGCCGCTCGCGTGGCCGTGCCGCGTCGAACGACGTCATGCATCATGCTGTCCATCAACCAGGCGTTGCGCGCATCGATTACCCGCAGCGATTCATCACCTGCGAGCTCGGGCGTCGTCTCAGCCAAGACCTGGCCGCGATCGTCAAGAATTTGGCGCACGAGATAGGGCGAAATGCGGTAGCCGCCATTGGCGAAAATGGAATAGGCCGCCAGATGTTGCCAGGGTGTCACGGCACCGGCGCCAAGCGCCAGAGTCAGATAAGGCGGGTTCTTGTCCGCGTCAAATCCAAAGCGCATTGCGTAATCCTGCGCGTACTGCGGACTGATGGCTTGCAGAATGCGAATCGAGACCATGTTCTTCGATTTGGCCAGAGCCGTGCGCATAGTCATCGCACCTTCATACTTGCCGTCATAGTTCTTTGGCTCCCACGCTTGACTGCCGGTCTCTTCGGCAGAAACGGTGACCGGTAGATCCTCGAGAATGGACCCTGGATGAAGGCCTTTCTCGAGTGCGGCGGAGTAAATGAACGGTTTGAAGCTCGACCCCGGTTGACGCCATGCCTGAGTAACGTGGTTGAACTTGTTGCGGTTGAAATCGAAACCACCGACCAATGCGAGGATTGCCCCATCGACAGGGCTTGCGGCGACAAAGGCCGCTTCGACATCGGGTAACTGCAATATTTGCCAGTTATCGCCGGATTTCTGGACGCGGATGACGGCGCCGCGGCGAAGGCGTTTGTTCGGTGCCGCAGTTTCCTCAAGCATGCGGCGCGGAAATTTCAATCCGGTCTCGCCGATGTCAAGAATTTCGCCGCCGCGCAGGTAGGCACGCACCTTCGTTGGACTGGCAGCCAGTACCACGGCAGGCAAAAGGTCGCCCGAATCCTCGAACTCTTGCAGCAACTCTTCCAAGCCATCATCATTTTCGTCATGAATATTTTTCATGTCTACGTAGGCTTCCGCACCGCGATAGGAGTGCCTGCGGTCGTAGTCCAGGACCCCACGGCGCAGGCTGGTGTAGGCCGCCAACTGATTCGCCCGCGTGACCGTCGTGATTACGCGATAGCCATTGCCATAAGTGTTTTCCGGAAATCGCTCGACAACCATCTGTCGTGCCATTTCAGCAACGAAGTCGGCTGGAATGCCGAAATCATTGACGCCGCGCTTGACATGCAGGGTCTCGGTCTGGGCTTCGGCAAACTCAGTATCGTTGATGAAATCAAGCTCATGCATGCGCCGCAACACGTAGCGCTGGCGCAGTGCTGCCCGCTTTGGATTGGCGACCGGGTTGTAGGCTGACGGTGCCTTCGGCAGCCCGGCGAGCATGGCGGCTTCGGCCACCGATAGATCCTTTAGTGACTTGCCAAAATAAATTTGCGCTGCGGAGGCAAACCCGTACGCGCGCTGACCGAGATAAATCTGATTGATATAGACCTGCAGGATTTCGTCCTTGCTGAGATTGTGCTCGATCTTCAAAGAAAGGAGGATTTCGTAGAGCTTGCGTGTCAAGGTTTTTTCTGAAGACAGGAAGAAGTTTCTGGCCACCTGCATTGTTATCGTCGAAGCCCCTTGCCGCTTGCCGCCGCCAATGAAATTGGAATATGCGGCGCGGATTAGTCCGAGGACATCAATGCCGGGGTGTTGATAGAAACGTTCATCTTCGGCCGCCAAAATGGCATGCTTAATCGTCGGTGGAAGGTCCGCGATCCGAACAAAGTTGCGTCTTTCTTCCCCAAATTCGCCGATCAGATAGCCGTCGCTGGTAAAAACGCGCAAGGGAATCTTGGGCCGATAGTCCGTTAAGGCGTCGATCGGCGGCAGTTGGGGATAGGCAAGAATAGCAACAATCGCAATCATTGCCGCCGCGGCAAGAAAAGTGCCGAGCACTATCACTAAGGGGAATAACACCCAATGTGTCCGCGTATTGGAGCTTTGCATGGCTTTTTTTGAGGTAGGATCCGAGGGACGGCGTGATTATACGGCGATGGTTTTGCGCTTCTCGCCAAGAATGTGTGTCATAAAAACGACGGTTGGCACTAAAAAAAAAACGAGTTGTTTAAGATTTATGCTTTACAGACGATATAGTTGCTGATAGGATTTGAAGTGAATTATTGGTATATCCCATAACGCGCTATTTTTAAAGGGAAAATCTCTTGCAGTTCGATGTTTCAGCTCTCAAGTCAATATTTAACCCAAAGCTAAGGCCTTTGATCGGGTTGGATATCAGCTCAAGTTCGGTCAAGATGGTCGAACTTGTCGATGCGGGCAAGGGGCGGCCGCGTGTAGAGCGTTATGCGATCGAGGTTTTGCCCAAAGATTCCGTGGTTGACGGCAATATCGCAAATCTGGAAGCCGTGGCAGAGACGATAGAGCGCTGCTGGAAGCGGCTCGGCAGTTCAACCCGGTTTGTGGCGATGGCGCTGCCCTCGGCGGCCGTGATAACCAAGAAAATAATTTTGCCGGCTGGTTTGCGTGAAGGCGAAATGGAGGTACAGGTTGAGTCAGAGGCGAATCAGTACATCCCGTTTGCTCTCGAAGAGGTAAATCTTGATTTCGCGGTCATAGGCCCGTCACCCACCAGCGAGGACGATGTCGAAGTCATGCTGGCTGCGTCGCGCAAGGAGAAGGTTGAAGACCGGGTTGCCGCAGCTGAAACGGCTTCCCTTATACCTGTGGTAATGGATGTAGAGTCTTTTGCCACGCAAACGGCCTACGAACTGGTCGTCGAGCAGTTGCCATCGGGTGCCGGTGACCAAATCATTACCCTGGCCGATATTGGCGGGGCGGTCATCAAGTTCACCATGATGAAAGGTGAAGACTTGCTTTATTCGCGTGAGCAAGCGTTTGGTGGTGGCCAACTGACGCAAGAAATCGTGCGCGCTTACGGTGTGTCGGCGGAAGAGGCGGAAGCCATAAAGCGCGACGGTTCAGCTCAGGAAAATTACGAGACTGAGCTACTTCAGCCGTTTCTTGAGAATCTTGCTCAGGAAGTTACCCGCGCTCTTCAGTTCTTCTTTACCTCCACGCCATATAGCGAGGTCAATCACATTGTCCTTGCAGGAGGTTCTGCTCTGGTCAGCGGAATTGCCGAAGTGGTGGCCCGCAGAACGGGCGTAAATACCATCCTGGCTAACCCGTTCGCAGGAATGGCTGTTTCTCCGCGTGTAAGGGCAAAACAGTTGGTCGCTGACGCGCCGTCGCTGCTTGTGGCATGCGGCTTGGCGATGAGGAAGTTTGATCAATGATAAGGATTAACTTACTTCCGCATCGGGAAGCCAAACGCAAGGCGCGACGCCAGCAATTCTATGCACTACTTGGCATGGTTTCCATATTGGCTGGACTGATATGGTTCCTCGGATTTTCCATTATCAGCACCAGCACTACTGCCCAGATGGAAAAGAACGACTTTTTGACACAAGAAATTTCCGCGCTCGACAAGGAAATTGCCGAAATCAAGAAATTAAAGCAACAAACGGATGCCCTACTTGCCCGCAAGCGCGTGATCGAGGCCCTGCAAGCGAACCGAGCCGAGACGGTTCATATGTTCAATGTTGTGGCGGGACAGGTTCCCGAGGGAATTTATCTCAAAAGCATCAAGCAAAAAGGAACAGTTCTGCTCATTGAGGGGTACGCTCAGTCGAATGCTCGGATTAACACGCTAATGAATAATTTCAATGAATCACCGTTGTTGGAGGCCTCACGGCTGATTGAAACCAAGGCTGAAACCGTCGCCAACCGTCGCCTCAATGTATTTAGTGTTAGCGTGTCGATAACACGGCAAACGACGGACGACGCGAAAAAGACGGTGAAGAAACCATGAAGCTGCCGTCTTTTGGTAAGAAGGACAAGGCTGATGCAGCTAACTCGCTGGCGGGGGAGGCCGGCAAGGTGTTGCAGGGATCCAAAGGGCCGGCGATTGACTTTGCTCAGATCGCTGACGAATTCCGGACTATGGATCCACGTGATCCCGGGTTATGGGGACTAGCGCCAAGGGTGGTCATTTTGCTTGGACTGTTTGTCGCGTTGATCGGCGCGTCATGGTGGTTCGGCTGGGCCGTGCAACTGGAAGAATTGGAGCAAAAGGAAGCCGAAGAAACCAAGCTGAAGGAAGACTGGTTGGGAAGAAAGCGGCAAGCGGTTAACCTTGATGAACACCGTCGCCAGTTGGCCGAGATAAACACAAGTTTCGGCGAACTATTAAAGCAACTGCCAAGCCAGTCGGAAATTGGAGACCTCTTGGTTGACATTAATAAAGCCGCTCAAACTCGCGGGCTGTTAGTTGATCTGTTCAAACCGGGTGGCGAGGGAGCCAAGGACTTTTATGTGGAGGTACCGATTGCTCTCCAACTCACTGGAAGCTATCACGATATGGGAGCGTTTGCGGGCGATGTAGCTCAACTATCTCGTATCGTTACGCTTAACGACATCGAACTGCTTGGCAACCCTAAAGATAGCACGCTGATTCTAAAGACCACAGCCAAAACCTTTCGGTATCAGGATGAAGAGGAAGTGGCCAAGCGCCGCAAGGCTGAGCAAGCAGCAAAGGTGAAGCAATGAAGCGCTTGATTGTACTTAGTGGCTTGATCAGTGTGGCGATGTTTGGCTGCGGCACGGCGAATCACGAGGACTTGAAGGATTGGATGCGTGAAGAGGCGAAGAGCATGGCAGGTAAAGTGCCGCGCTTACCTGAAATTACGCCGTTTCCGGTTGTATCTTACGAAGCAGAAAAGCAGCTTTCTCCATTCTCCTCGGCCAAAATCCTGACCATCGATAGCGCCAACGACAAGACCGCACCTGACCACGATCGAACTCGACAGGCGCTGGAGAACTTCGCACTCGAAGATTTAAGGGTAACCGGCGTATTGACGGATGGAAAAATAAACTATGCGCTGATACAAACGCCCGCGCCAAACAAGCCAAAACACGTACGAGTAGGGGAATTTATTGGCCAAAATTTTGGCCGGATCACGGCAATCAACAACTCCGGATTGACCGTAGTCGAAACGGTTAAAGACACTAACGGAGCTTGGGTCGAACGAGAGACGCGTGTGCCGGTACCCAAAGAGGGGGATAAGAAATGAAATCAATGTCGTTTTTCAGATGTTCCGTGTTTATTTGCGTATCGATTTTGCCAACTTTTGCAATGGCGGCAAATGCGATCCAAAAATTAGAGGTGCGGCGAGATGGTGACACTATCTTGGTCAAGCTACAAATGCAGAATCCGCTGACAGCGCAGCCTGGAACTTGGAGCGTGATTGAACCACCTCGGGTAGTTTTTGATTTTCCCGATACGGATAACCGCACGGGCTCGGCAACGCAGCAGCTTAACGAGGGTGATCTCAAGAGCGTGAATCTTGTGCAGTCGGATACGTTGACGCGCCTCGTGCTCAACCTTGCTCGTTCTACCAAATACACTAGCGAAATTGATGGTCGAAACCTCTTTATAAAATTGAGATCGCACGGCAATTCAGCGCGAAACGAGCCCTCTCCGAGCACCTATCAGGCATCTGCGACGAAGAGTTCAGCGGACAAGCAAGGGGAGCGAGCTTCCATTAGAGACATTAGCTTTCGACGTGGTGATAACGGGCAGGGCTTGGTTATAGTTGATTTGTCTGATGGCTCAGTGCCCGTCGACGTGCGTCGATCCGGCAATGGACTGTTGATTGAACTTCAGGACGTCGACCTTCCCGATCGACTACAAAGCACGCGCGACGTGAATGATTTCGCGACTTTGGTCAATTCGATTGCCTCAAGGAAGGCGGGTTCTGCGACCCAACTACAGCTCGGAATTGCCCGCGGACAGTGGTTTCACCAGGCAAAAGTATTGAACAATAAGTTGATCGTGGAAATCAATCCTGTTCCAGTGGATGACCAGAACAAATTGGTGCAGTCCGGTCAAACTGGGAAAAAAGTCTCGATCAACTTCTATGAGGCCGAGGCCACTATGGTCCTGCGCACCCTGGCAGAGATCTCAGAGCGAAATATCATGATCGATCCATCGCTGGCGGGCAGAAAAATCACTGCCAATTTAGAAAATATTCCCTACGATGAGGCTCTGGAAATCGTGATGGCTCAAGTTGGTGCAAGTAAACGGATCAGCGAGAATCTGATTTTGTTTGCTGATAGGGCTGTATTGCAATCGCGCGATATGGCACGTGCTGTCGAGTCTGCCCAGCGTGATGAGACTGCTCCCTTGGTATCTGAAGCTATCCAGTTGAATTTTGCCAAGGCGTCCGAGGTCCGTGATCTGTTGTTGCTTGGAGACTCATCCGGTGCTGGTGCGCGAAAACAAATTGCATCAGGGCAGTCTGCGGGAGGCCAGTTTGTTAGCAGTTCGAATTCACAGGCCCAAGTTTCAGGAACGGCCCAAAGCGGATCAGTTGATCTGGCGGGATCCTCGTCCAGGACATCGACCTCTGGCGTTACGTCCGATAAAACCGGATCCCTGAGTGGAGTGTTAAGTTCCCGTGGGGTCATGAATGTCCATGCAGAAAGTAACAAGCTTTTTGTGACGGATATTGCAGTAGTCATTGAGCGAATCCGCGAGATGGTGCGCGCAATCGACATACCGCCGCGGCAAGTGCTAATTGAAGCGCGCATCGTACGTGCGGACAATAGCTTTGGCCGTTCCCTAGGGTTGAGGCTTGGGTACAACGATGTCAGCAGCACTGTACCGGGACGTGGCATCGGCACGCGTCTTGGAGGAAACAATTACGCCACTGTTGGCACCACCGGCAGTGATCTCCTTGCCCTTACAGGGCAGTCCAGCGGTGGTGGCGCAACTCTTGGGCAGGTAGGGAGTGCGGCGCCGCAGATCAATTTGCCGTCTCTTTCATCACCCACCGGACAATTTGCAATCAGCGTATTCAATTCATCGCTGACGAAATTCATCAATCTGGAATTGCAGGCATCGGAAAATGAAGGTAGGACAACGAATATATCCAGTCCGAGAGTAGTTACGGCCGACAATCTCGAGGCCAAGATTGAACGTGGAACCAAGGTTCCGTATTCAACTGCGTCGTCGAATGGAACCAACACCCAGTTCATTGATGCCAAATTGTCGCTTACTGTGAAGCCGCAGATAGCACCCAACGGAACCGTCATCCTTGATTTAAGCGTAACTAATGACACAGTTGGGGAGGGCAGCCCGCCATCAATCAACACAACCAACCTCAAAACAAAAGTCACGGTCGAAAATGGCGGGACGGTTGTTCTCGGCGGCGTGATCACAGACGATACCGCCAATACCGAGTCCAGAATACCGTACTTAAGTGATATCCCTTATATCGGAAATTTCTTCAAGAGCACCAACACTATCCGCAGCAAAGGTGAATTGTTAATCTTTATTACGCCGCGTGTCATGTCATCGACGGGCACGTCGGTTGCTCAACAGTAATATTTAATCGCGACGCAATGGTAACCCCAGAGTCTTCAGGAGCCTGCACATGAACTTTCCCTTTATTCGAATCGTTGCCCTGGTTTCGATTGCACTTCAAATCACAGCTTGCGGTGGTGGGGGAGGAGCAAGTGGCGGAACAGGAACAGGAACCGGAACAGGAACCGGAACAGGCGGGACGGTAACACCGCCAGCCACTCCAACGATAACACTGACGCTCACGGATCCAGTCACCAAGGCCGCAGTCACGTCAATCTCGAATAACACACCAGCAAAGGTCACTGCGACGGTAAAGAGCGCGGCAGGTGCGGGTGTGTCAGGAGCAATCGTAACTTTTGTTGCATCTGGCACGGGAGATACCTTTTCGGGGGGCGCCAACACTGCTCTGACAGACTCCAGTGGCGTGGCGATAGCAACCTTGACAACCTCCAATACGTCAGGCGGTGCGGCCACTGTAACCGCGAGTGCCACGGTTGCGGGTACCGCAGTGACCAATTCGTTGAACTACTCAATCGGAACGTCGACGATCACGTTGGGCGCAATCACTGTTCAGTCGACGCCGCTCTCCGCCTACGGCACAGCCAACGTAAGTGTGACGGTGCTGAGCAATGGTGCGCCGTACCGGAGCCCCACCACCGTCAGTTTCACTTCATCGTGTGCGGCGACCGGGAAGGCAACATTGACGCCGACCGTCAATACAGTTAATGGAGTTGCCACGGCAAGTTATCTTGACAATGGTTGCAATAATACGACTCCGGGAGATGTGATCACTGCTACTTTATTGAGTGGCGTAACGGCGACCGGCAATCTGGCGGTCAACTCGCCTGCCTTGGGATCGATCCAGTTCGTCACTGTGGTGACCACTCCGGCGACAACGCCAACGATGATTACTTTGAAGGGGACCGGCGGAACAGGACGTTCTGAAACTGCGCGCGTGACCTTCCGAGTGGTTGATAGTGCCGGCAACCCGCTGGGCAATGCGCGAGTTAACTTCAGCTTAAATACTGCGCTGGGTGGATTGGCGCTATCTTCACAGTCCGCGACCTCAGATCCAATTACAGGAAATGTGGTTACTGATGTCCAGGCGGGGACCTTCAGCACTGCGGTGCGTGTTACGGCGACCACGGGAACGCTGTCAACTCAGTCCGACCAACTTCTTGTTTCTACGGGAATTCCGTCCCAAAGTAGTTTCTCACTCAGCGCCTCGACGCACAATATTGAAGGCTTGGCCTACGATGGAGTTACAACGACTGTAACAGCGCGACTGGCGGATCATTTCAGTAATCCGGTGCCTGACGGAACTGCTGTCTATTTTACAAGTGAGGGCGGATCGATAATCCCATCTTGCGTTACGGTAGGCGGGGTTTGTAGTGCGGATTTGACGAGTCAGGCATTGCGGCCGAACAATGGGCGGGTTACCGTGCTGTCACGCGCAACAGGCGAAGAGGCGTTCATTGACTTGAACAGCAACGGAACCGTTGACGCGGTCGACGAAATGATCGATGCTAATAACGCCGCTACGGATATGGGCGAGGCTTACATTGACTACAATGAAAATGGCAAACACGACGCTAGCACCGAGCCCTTTATTGATTTCAACGGAAACGGCACCTATGACGGTACCACCGGCGGTGGTGGTGGCGTAGGCGGCACTTCAGCGGGTGACGGGAAGTACAACGGACTGTTGTGCACCAGCGGTGCCGCCGCGTGTAGTGCGCAAAAATCAATCGATGTGCGTGGTAGCCAGATCATTGTATTTTCCGGGTCCACTGCAGTCATTACCATCAATGGAGACGCTGATATAGATTTGCCGAAGTGCGTTAGCGGCACGGGGGTCGGCGGCCCCAAAAATTTCATAGTAACTGTTGTCGACAGCAATGGTAACGCTATGCCGGCGGGTACGACTGTAAAGTATGAGACAACCAATGGAACAGTTAGTTCTGGCTATACTATTCAGGACACCGTGTCTTGTCGGTCTTCGTATCCTGGCTGCCCGGCGACCGCCGCATTTCCAACATTCGGCGATAACGTAGTGAGCGGGCAGGGTGACGCAACCTACGATTCAAACGGTGGGCTTTGCAAGAATGAAAAGGCATCAGGAATATTTACGGTGACCATTACAACGCCCAAGGGCAATGTGACCAAACGCAGCGCCACCATAACGGACTAGGTCGGGATTTGCACCTCGCCTAGAAGGGATTGACTACTCGGTGTGAGTCCGTACCCTGCGGTCGTGATGGCATTGAGTACTGGTTCCGCGCTCGCGTTTTGATACTTGCACTTAACCAAGGTTTTTAATGAACTCCGGCGGCAACATCTATCTCGTCGGCATGCCCGGTGCCGGCAAGACTACCGTCGGGCGCCTGTTGGCTAAGAAGCTTCAGCGCCGTTTTGTCGACTCTGATCATGAACTGGAGTCGCTCACTGGCGTGCGGATTCCGGTGATATTCGACATCGAAGGTGAGCAAGGCTTTCGCGCCCGTGAGGCGCGGGCGATCGCCGCGTTGTCCAAGGAAACCGGACTGGTCATGGCAACCGGCGGCGGGGCGATTCTGCGGTCGGAGAATCGCCAGGCTCTAGCCGAAACCGGGACGGTGGTTTATCTCCACGTCGCTCCTTCCTTGCTCGTTCGTCGTCTGCGTAACGATGGCAACCGGCCCTTGCTTCAGGTAGCGGATCCGGCAGAACGCCTTAATCAACTCTTCGCCGAGCGCGATCCGCTGTATCGCGAGATTGCCGACATCGTCGTCGATGGATTGGGCGGCAGTGTCGGTCATCTGGTTCGCCATCTTGAGCAGCTTTTGAAGAATCAATGCGCCGCCTGACGGTCGGACTTGGAGCTCGTAGTTACCCGATCCTCATCGGAGCAGGTGTTTTGTCCGCTGAGGATTCCATTCGTTCAGCGTTGCCATTGCAGGCTAAGGCGAAGGTGATGATTGTGACCAACACCACCATCGCAACGTTGTATCTGGATCCCTTGCGCAGCACGCTCAAAAAAGTCGGCGCTGGCGAGACGGCGATCATTCTCCCGGATGGCGAGATTCACAAAAATTGGGAGTCATTAAATTTAATCTATGAAGCGATGCTCGAAGCGCGATGCGACCGCAGCACCACGCTGGTCGCTCTAGGCGGCGGTGTGATTGGCGACCTGGCCGGCTTTGCCGCCGCCACCTATCAGCGCGGCATTGCCTTCATTCAAATTCCCACGACCCTGCTCTCCCAAGTTGACTCTTCAGTTGGCGGCAAGACGGGCATCAACCACGCCCGTGGCAAAAATATGATTGGAGCCTTCTGGCAACCCAAACTTGTGCTGTCGGACACCGATACCCTGCGAACACTGTCGGCACGCGAATTTTCGTCCGGGCTTGCCGAAGTAATTAAATACGGTTTGATCCGCGATCTACCCTTTCTCGACTGGCTGGAAACGAATCTCGATAAGTTGATCCAGCGCGATGCCGCCGCTCTCGCGTACGCCATCGAGCGATCCTGTGCCAACAAAGCGGAGGTGGTCGCTGGCGATGAACTTGAAATGGCCAAAGATGGTGGCCGCGCGCTCTTGAATCTTGGCCACACGTTTGGCCATGCAATTGAAACGGGCCTCGGCTATGGCGAATGGCTGCATGGCGAGGCGGTTGCCGTGGGAACGGTGATGGCCGCGGATTTGTCGCGACGCCTTGGTTGGCTAAGCGAGACGGATGTAGCTCGGGTGCGCAGACTCTTGCAGCGTGCTGGCCTTCCCGTTGTCGGCCCAGACTTTGACGCATCGCGCTATCTGGACTTGATGAGCCACGACAAAAAGGTCATTGCTGGACGCTTGCGTTTGGTGTTGCTGCGCCGTCTTGGCGAGGCCGTGACGTGGACCGATGCCAGTCAAAATGACATTATTGCCACTATCGAGGCGTGCTGTGAGGTCTGAGCCGCAACCCTACGCCGTAACTGACGCGAACTCGCGTGGCCGTGCCGTTGCCGAGCCGCGGCCGAAGGCGCGCAGCGAATTCCAGCGCGATCGCGATCGCATTGTGCACTCGACTGCTTTTCGCCGACTGGAATACAAGACGCAGGTCTTCGTCAATCACGAAGGTGACTTGTTTCGCACGCGCCTCACGCACAGTATCGAGGTGGCGCAAATCGCCCGCTCCATCGCCCGCGCACTGGGTTTGAACGACGATCTCGCCGAAGCGATTTCCTTGGCGCATGATCTCGGCCACACGCCTTTCGGCCACGCCGGGCAGGACGCCCTGAACGAATGCATGCAGGCGCATGGTGGTTTTGAGCACAACCTTCAAAGTTTGCGTATCGTCGATCGACTTGAAGAGCGGTATGGCGCGTTCGACGGTCTGAACCTGATGTTCGAGACCCGCGAAGGCATACTCAAACATTGCTCACCCGCACGGGCGCGAGAACTCGGTGATCTGGGGCAACGTTTCCTCAAGGATCAACGCCCCTCGCTGGAAGCCCAGATCTGCAATCTCGCCGATGAAATTGCCTATAACAATCATGATGTCGATGATGGGCTGCGTTCCGGTCTCATTACTGTCGAGCAGTTGCAGGAGATCGGGCTTTTTTCCCGTCACGCGAGCGAGGTCGATCAGCAATTTCCGTCCATTGCGGGGCGCCGCCGCATCCACGAAACTATTCGCCGCATGATCGATGCACAGGTGACCGACATCCTTGCCGAATCGGCGCGGCGAATTGCTTCAGCTGCGCCTGCGACGCTTGCAGAAATTGCTCTGGCACCACCATTAATCGCTTTTTCGGATCCAATGCGCGACGAAAATCGCGAAATCAAAGGATTTTTGCGCGCCAATCTGTATCGTCATTACCAGGTCTTGCGCATGACGAACAAGGCGCACCGCATCATCGGCGACTTGTTTGAGGCGTTCATGAATGACCTGCGTCTGCTACCACCGCAATATCAAATTATGGCTGCCGAGTTGGGCGCAGGTCGCACCGTTGCCGACTACGTTGCCGGCATGACCGACCGCTATGCGGTCAAGGAGCACCAAAAGCTATTTTCTGTGGGTCAGTTATAGCATTTGCTGCGGTGCCACATATTGAAATTCCGCTGCATTCGCGGTATATTTAATCCCAAGTTCACCCTCAAGTGAGTCACCAAGCCGGGGAGTTGCATTCGCTGCCAACGCTGCAAATGCTAATTTCACCCCCGGCTTTTTTGCCGGCTGCTTTTCTTAGGAATCCAGATGGTTACGCCCGAGTCCCAAGGCCTTTACGACCCCGTCAACGAGCATGACGCATGCGGCGTCGGTTTTGTCGCCCATATCAAAAATCAGAAGAGTCACGCCATCGTCGCTCAAGGCCTGCAGATACTCAAAAATCTGGAGCATCGCGGCGCCACCGGGTATGACCCCTTGCTCGGTGACGGTGCAGGTATCTTGATACAGACGCCTGACCGCTTCTTTCGCGAGGAAATGAGCAAACAGGGTATTAGCTTGCCGCCGGCGAACGATTACGGTGTCGGGATGATTTTTCTGCCACGCGATGCCGCAAGTCGTGCGGCGTGTGAAGAGGCCATTAATCGGGCCGTCGCGGCCGAAGGCCAGGTACTTCTAGGGTGGCGCGATGTTCCGTGTGACAACCGCGGTTTGGCTCAAGCGGCGCGAGACATCGAACCTTTGATACGCCAAGTGTTCATTGGTCGTGGTGCCGGAATTGCTGA
>CAZAGR010000020.1:0-15352 GCA_964484585.1 uncultured Propionivibrio sp.
CACATGACAACCGGAAATATTGTCGGCGGCAACCCGAAAGTTTTTGCGCAGTTACTGCAAATCATTTCTCCACACTTGACCGCCAAGCTGCCTGCCTGAGAGGGCCTCACCTCAAAACACGCGCTCAGGTCTTTGGCGCCACCAGAGGAATATCAACAACGATCTGGGTCCCGTGTCCGACAACGCTCCATACATGCACCCGTCCACCCAATAAACCGGTAACAATGTTGTAGACCACATGCAGACCCAGGCCACTGCCGCCCTGCCCCAGTTTGGTAGTGAAGAAAGGGTCAAAAATACGCTTGAGGTTGCCCTCCTCGATTCCGTTGCCGTTATCGGAAAAACTGATCTGCACATGTTCGGGAAGACTGGAAATGGCCACCAGATGCATGATGCCGGTCTCGCGCCCTTCAAAGCCATGCAGCACCGCATTGTTGATGAAGTTGGTCAGAATCTGTCCAATGGCACCGGGATAGCTGTCCATCTGTATGCCTTCCTGCACGTGCACCTGCAGCGTATGTCCGGTGCGGCTGACGGAAAACATCAGCGTGGAAACAATATCGTGGACCACCTTGTCCAGATGAAACGAGCGTCGTGCCGAGCCGGAGCGGTCAACGGCAACCTGTTTGAAACTGGCAACCAAATCGGCCGCTGTTCGCAGCGAGCGTAGCAAGAGTTCGGCAGCGCGGGTGTTTTCCGAAATATAAGTATCCAGCGTCGAGCGCTTGAGCGAGCCTGCGGCAACGTCACTGACGAAACCGGCCAAGTGATCCCTCATCGTGTCGCCGATGAGCAGCGCGTTGCCAATCGGTGTATTGAGTTCATGGGCGACGCCGGCCACCAGTGCGCCGAGCGCAGCAAGCTTTTCAGCATTGATCAACTCAGCTTGCGTATGCTTCAGGCGATGGATGGCGTGTTCCAATTCATGATTAGTCGCCACCAGCGATGCCGTACGCTCTTTGACACGATATTCGAGCGTGGCATTGCTCTCGCGCAGATCTTCTTCGCGGCTGACCAACTCACCCACCATCGACGAAAACGCACGCGCCAACTGGCCAAGCTCGTCCGGACGGGTTGAATCGAGAGAGGCTCCTCGGCTACCCTGTGCAATTTGGCCCGCCGCGGTCTCCAGCTCTTTAAGTGGAACGCGCACGCCACGATCAAGAATCCCATAGATCAGGACCAGCAACATGAGAACACCGCCAGCGCCCAGGATCAAAACGAAACTCGCCGAATCAAACGCTTGGCGCTGT
This sequence comes from uncultured Propionivibrio sp., assembly GCA_964484585.1. Lineage (GTDB taxonomy): Bacteria > Pseudomonadota > Gammaproteobacteria > Burkholderiales > Rhodocyclaceae > JADKHX01. The sequence continues at coordinate 1,254 of CAZAGR010000020.1, forward strand.
ATCAGGGCGTTGGGATAAACGGTCACAAATAGCCAGCCGGGACCGTCGATGGATGCCACGCCGAGACTGTACTCACCGCTGCCGTTCTGCATGACTTGCGCCACTCCCGACAAACTTCGCACACTACGCTCGATATCGGCAAGCAGCGCATCCTTGAGGTCGGCGATCAGCAAGTTTCCACCACCCTCCTTGAGTTTCTCTTCAAACTTCGGATGAGCAATCAGTCGCCCGTCGCGGCTAATGATGAGGTTGTAGGTTCCCGGCAAATTGACGTTGTGAGTTCGCTGCAGCAGTTCCTGGATGGACACGTCCTGCGACGCCGCGGCAATCCAGCGACCATCCAGATCGATCGGCGTCACGGTTGACACCATGTAGATCCGCGCCTTGTCGTCGTAATAAACCTCCGTCCAGTTGTTCTTGCGCGCCGGGTTCTTTTTCGGACCGGCATTCTGCACCGGTGGATAGTCAAAATTATTCGTCTCGGCATTCGCCTCGGCACCCCAATTCACGGACGGTGAATACATGATCAGTCCCTCGCCGGGCAGATCGATGTAAGAGGAGTAGAAGTGTCCGGTCATGATCGGACCCCATTCGCGCAACAGGTCAAAGGCCACTAAAGTCCGGCGGCGCACGTCGGCGTCAATCTTGACACTCGGGCGCAGATAAACACTGGGCAGACGGGTATGGTTATCAAGCTCCTGTCGCACCCGCGTCAATCCGTCTGGCCACTTGCCGAACCAGCGCGAAAACTCCAGCGGCGGGTCCTTTTGGCCAAGCACCTTGAGGCGCCGGACGTATTCGTCGCGCAATTGAAAGGTGCCATCCTGTGCCACACGGAACAGAATCCCCGCCTCGCGCGCACGGTTATCAGCGACCTCACGAAGCTGGCTCAAGGTATTGGTGCGCAACTTGGCCATCGTATCGAGGTAGACCAACCAGGTCATGCCGCTGATAATGAGCGCCATAACGCAGCCGAGCTAAAGCACCAGTTTGCGTGCCAGACGTCGCTGAACTATCCGCACGATCTTGCTGATTCCGAAGTCCACCCGTTTATCCTGTACCGAAGATTTTGCAGGATGCCATAGATCTGAGCGTTTTTCTGAAGAAATAGATAAAGGTCATACGATTGAATACGAAAGAACTCGCGGATAGGGTGATTGATACGACCGAAATTTCGGCCGGCCATACTCCTGTAATGCAGCAGTGGTTCCGCAATAAGGCAGAGCACGCCGACAAGCTGTTATTTTTCCGCATGGGTGACTTCTACGAGTTGTTTTATGAGGATGCGCAGAAGGCGGCGCAACTGCTCGATATCACGCTGACCTCGCGCGGACAGTCCGCCGGCAAACCCATTCCAATGGCGGGCATTCCATATCACGCGGCAGAGGGCTATCTGGGAAAACTGGTCAAGCTCGGCGTCTCGGTCGCCATCTGCGAGCAGATCGGGGATCCGGCCACATCGAAAGGCCCGGTTGATCGCGCCGTCGCACGTGTGGTCACGCCAGGAACATTAACCGATGCCAGCTTGCTCAACGAAAAACAAGACAGCCTGCTGCTGGCCCTGACTGTTGATCGCCAGCGCGTCGGATTGGCCTGGCTGAATCTTGCCAATGGCGATATGCGTTTGATGGAAATATCCCTTGACGCTCTACCGTCCGAGCTTGAGCGCCTGCGCCCAGTTGAGATACTGCTGCCTGCCGAGCTGAATCTCGAACTCGAAGACAGCAAAGCTGTACGCCAACGCCTGCCGGACTGGCACTTTGACACCCGCGCCGCCGCCCACGCTCTGGCCGAACACTTCGGCACCCGCGATCTCGCGGCATTTGGACTGGAGAGCAGCGGCGGCCAGACTGATCCGGCTGACCTGGCCCTGGCCGCCGCCGGTGCGCTCTACCGCTACGCCCAAGCAACACAAATGAAGGCCTTGGGCCATGTAACCCGCTTGGTCTTCGAGCGCCAAAGCAGCACCTTGCGCCTCGATGCGGCGACTCGACGTAATCTGGAAATCACAGAAACCCTGCGCGGCGAAGCAGCGCCGACCCTATTGTCACTGCTCGATTCCTGCGCCACCAGCATGGGCTCGCGTTGGTTACGCCACTGCCTGCATCACCCGCTGACCGATCGACAAATCGCCATCCAACGCCATGCGGCTGTTGGCGAGTTGATGGTTGATCTTTGGCAGCCGCTGGGAAAACTAATGAACGGCTTTGCCGATCTGGAGCGCATTGCCGCACGCATCGCCTTGAAGAGTGCCCGTCCGCGCGATTTTTCGGGCTTGCGCGACAGTTTGGCCAGGCTGCCGGAAATTCGTGAAAAAGTTACCGGCCTGCAGCGCTCTGCGTCCCCGGGAATCCCCTTCGGGGGCGGGGAAAGCCGAGTCTCCGGTACGCAACGCGCTGGCGGGACGGCGACAGCGCCACTACTGATCGAGTCACGTCATGCGCTGGCCACCCCGCAGGCCTGTCTCGACTTGCTCACACAAGCGATCATGACTGAGCCGGCAGCATTGCTCCGCGAAGGCGGCGTTATTGCAGCAGGCTACAACGCCGACCTCGACGAGTTGCGCGCAATTCAGGATAACTGCGGCGCATTTTTGATCGAACTGGAAACGCGCGAACGCGAGCGCAGTGGCATCACTGGACTTAAAGTCGAATACAACAAAGTCCATGGTTTTTACATTGAGGTTACTCACGCCAACGTCGCCAGAATTCCCGACGACTACCGCCGACGTCAGACACTGAAAAACGCCGAACGCTACATCACCCCGGAACTCAAGGCTTTTGAAGACAAAGCGCTCTCTGCCAATGATCGCGCACTGGCACTTGAAAAGCGGCTCTATGACGAGCTGCTCGACGCGCTGACGATCCACATTCCGGCGCTGCAGCGCATCGCCCGCGCGATCGCCGAACTGGACGGATTGACCGCATTTGCCGCAGCGGCCGTGCGCTACGATTATCACGCGCCGGAATTCTGCAGCGAAGCGGTGATTGAGATCGAGGACGGCCGTCACCCGGTGGTCGAAGCCCAGGTGCGCGCAAACTCAGCAGAAAGTTCGGGCGGTTCCGGCAGTTTTATCGCCAATAGCTCCCGCTTCACTGCCACGCGTCGCCTGCTGCTGATCACCGGGCCCAACATGGGCGGCAAATCAACCTACATGCGCCAAACCGCGCTGATCGTTTTGCTGGCCCACTGTGGCAGCTATGTTCCGGCGGCAAAATGCCGACTGGGACCGATCGACGCCATCTACACACGCATCGGCGCGTCCGACGATCTGGCTTCCGGCCGCTCCACGTTCATGGTTGAGATGACCGAAGCCGCTGCGATCCTCAATGGCGCAACGGATAAATCCTTGGTCCTGATGGACGAAATCGGTCGCGGCACCTCAACCTTTGATGGTGTCGCACTGGCGTTTTCCATCGCCCGCCATCTGATTGAACGCAATCGCGCATACACGCTTTTTTCAACCCATTATTTTGAACTGACGCGATTGGCACAAGACTACCCGACCTGCGCCAACGTCCATCTGGATGCAGTCGAACACGGCCACAAAATCGTGTTTCTGCACGCGGTAGAGGAAGGCCCGGCCTCGCAAAGTTACGGCATCCAGGTCGCAGCATTGGCCGGGATGCCGCCCGCCGTTGTGCGCGAAGCACGCCGCAGACTGACACTGCTGGAAAATCGCGATGTCGGCACAGCTATCCAGCCCGACTTGTTTGCCTCCGCGCCACCGTTACCGGAACCGCCACATCCGGCACTCGATGCCCTGCGTGATCTAAAACCCGACGAACTCAGCCCGCGTGAGGCATTGGAAAAATTGTATGAATTGACGAAACTTGCCAAGGACCAAGTTCTTCGCCAAAACAAGGCCAGCTGAAACCCATTGCCATAACGCTATACCGAGAAAATGACGGCTACGAAGCTTTCCGCCAACTCAAATCCGATCCGTAGACCCGCGATATATTGGTCATTGTTGTCACTGACAGGCTGCAACTCGCGGACGAGCAACAAAGGCCTTCCGTCGACGCAGCGCAAGGCGGAGAAAGATGAAGATCTTGCGATCCTCAAACAGCGACTCGGTACGCTTTGATAGGTTAAATACTATCCGCGGACAAATTATGGAGCGTTAGATTACATTGGACGCGATGGTGCGCCGACAGTAGCGCAACTTATCTACGCGTTTTCGCAAACAGGTCAAAGTCCGCAATGGGCAAAGGGCGACTGAAAAGATAGCCCTGAAAAGAATGGCATCCCGATTTTTCCAGAAAATCGCGCTGCGCCTCCGTTTCCACGCCCTCGGCGATCACACTCAAATCAAGGCTTTGGGCCAAGGCGATGATGGTCTTGGCAATCACGGCATCGTTTGAATCGTGCATGACGTCACGTACAAAGGACTGATCGATCTTGAGTTGATCGAGCGGTAGCCGTTTCAGGTAAGAGAGCGAGGAAAACCCTGTACCGAAGTCGTCCAAGGAAAACCGCACACTCATGGACTGCAACGCGGTCATTTTGGCGATGACATCTTCGGCATTCTTGAACATCGAGCCCTCAGTCAATTCCAACTTGAGTCGATCCGGTCGGGCCTCGGTCCGGTCGAGAATGGCCAACACCTGCTCAACGTAATCGGGCAGCGCAACCTGACCGGCGCTAACATTCACGGCCAGAGTCAAGTCAGCAGACTCGCTGCTCAGGGCCCAAGTGGCGAGTTGGGCGCAGGCGGTCTCCAGCACCCAAAGCCCCAAAGGGACAATCAAGCCAACATCCTCGGCAAGCGGGATAAATTCGGCCGGAGGCACCAGCCCACGCAATGGATGATTCCAGCGCACCAGCGCCTCAGCACCCACCACCCGACCGGCGGAATCCAGTTGTGGCTGATAGTGCAACAGAAACTGGCCGCTCGAAAGCGCCTGATTCAGGTCACCCTCCAGCGTCACCCGTGCTGTAACCGCGGCCTGCATATCCGGATCGAAAAACCGGATGGTGTTGCGTCCCGCCGCCTTCGCCTGATACATTGCTATGTCGGCATGCTTCATCAGTTCATCTGCTGTCTGCTTATGACCGACGAACAATGTGATGCCGATGCTCGGCGTTATCTGGTGCTGCAGGTCCGCTAGCTGGTAGGGCAAATTGATAGCATTCAGTATTTTTTCGCCGACGGCTTCGGCTTGCAGCGCCGCCTCCGAGAGATGATCACTGAGTTCGTTCAGCAGAATCACAAATTCATCGCCGCCCAGACGGGCCACGGTATCGCCCTCACGAATGCATGAGGATAGGCGTTTGCCAACCTGCTGCAGCAGCAGATCACCGACATCGTGCCCACGTGTATCGTTAAGCACCTTGAACTTGTCGAGATCCATAAATATCAGCGCACCAGCACGGGCACTGCGCGAACTCGACGCCAACGCCTGGCGCAAGCGATCGAGCAACATTCGTCGGTTGGGCAGGCCGGTCAGCGGATCCTGCGCGGCCAAGGTTTCAAGATCACGCTGGGTGACTCGCAATTCATCATTGCTGCTGCGAAGCTGTCGGCGCAACAAAATTCCCTTGGCGTACTGATGCCAGACGATCACTGACACCGCCAGACCCAAGCCTACGGCCGCGAGTGAATTGATGCGCAGGCTGGTCAACATCGATGCACCAAGATTGGCATTCGACAATATCTGCCAGAACACAAGAAAGGCACCGGCGTACAAGGGGGTCGAAATGGCCGGCCGCATGAGCGAGAGCCCCCCGACCCCGACACAAATCAGCGTGAATGAGGATATTCCAGCGCCGATACCCAGGTCGATGAACGAAATCGCTGCGCCATGCATCAGGTAAACGATGCATAGACAAACCTGCAATGCGACTGCGAGACCCGTGGCCATCGGACCGTTGCGCAGCATGGTGAATACCATGCTCGCCAATATCAAAGTGAGCGCTGCGGTCCAGGCGTGCACCAAAAACAGGGAGTGGGCCCAGACTTGCGTCTCCGGATGCAAGGGATCCACCTCGTAGCGGCCAAACCACCAGGCCAGAGCAAGCTCAAGGGGCACGAATCCCCACAAGGTCACCAGAAATCTGCGCAAAGATTCAATGGCCGCATCCTGCTGTACCAGCCCGTAATCGCGCATGATGGTGCGGCTCGATTGCCAAAGTTGTGCGAGTGTCGCTGATTTCATAATAACTCGCCTGTCAACATTGACCGCGTGACACTCCTCAATGCGTTTCATTCTCCGGCGGGACAAGCGCCGGCAGGACCAGAATGCCTTCCTCCAGCAACTCACGCGTTTCATCGCTGTTGGCGATGCCGCGAATGTTGCGTGCCGGCGCTTCATCGTAATGAATGCGGCGCGCCTCCTCGGGAAAACGGGCGCCTACGTTTTCGGCCTTGCGTGCCATTACGGCAAGACTGGCAAACAGTTTCTGCACGATTTCTGGCGACGGCAACTGTACATCTGACGACGTAGTATTGGTCACCACCCGATCGACGGGCATCGGATCCTCGCCGCCCCGCCCCGCCCGACGCACATAGGGCCCCGAAGGAAGCGCAGTGATCGCCGCCGATTGGCAATGAGTGCAATTAACCAATCCGCGCTCGAGCTGTTCGCCAAACGCCGAACGTGAAGCAAACCATCCTTCAAACTGATGGCCATGGTCGCAGGAGAGGTCAAGAACTATCATGCGGACATGCTAACGCCTAATGTGCCTTGTGTCATCATGGTGAAAATAATAAGACCCGTACTGCCATGTGTGACACCCTGATCATCCGCGAGAATGGCGCAACTTGGTTTGCCAAAAATAGTGACCGCGAGGCGGACGAGCCGCAAGCCCTATTTTTTCGCGCTCGCGTCACCGGCGATCCGACACGGACCTTGCGAACTACCCATATCGAGATACCGCAGACCGCCACGCGCCACGCCACGCTGTTGTCGCAACCGGTGTGGCTATGGGGCGCTGAAATTGGCGTAAATGAACATGGTGTGGCGATCGGTAACGAAGCGGTGTTCAGCCGCATGATTGACCGACAAGGCAGCGCCCTGCTGGGCATGGATCTGCTGCGACTGGGGCTTGAGCGCGGCGCCACCGCGCGCGAAGCGCTTGAGGTCATCACCCGCCTGCTTGGGCAATTCGGCCAGGGCGGCCCGGCTGGTTACCATGACGCCAAGTTCCGCTACGACAACGCGTTCATCATCGCCGACGCCAACGAGGCCTGGGTGCTTGAAACGGCAGGCCGCCTCTGGGTCGCCAAACTGGTCGAACGCTGGGCGATCTCGAACTGCTACAGCATCGGTTCGGATTATGATCTGGCGACCGCCAACCTGCCTGCGGAAGCGCGTCGCCTGGGCGTATGGAACGGTCGCGGTGATTTCAACTTTTCCCGTGCGTTTGACACACGAACCTATGCCTTCATCGGCGGGGCGCACCGACGGCGGGCACTGAACACCTGTGCCCTGGCCTCCGGATTGAAGCCAGACTGGACGAATTTGGCCGCAAGATTGCGCGACCACGGCCGACGCGCCGATCACTTTCCAGGCCACGATAACCGACAAATTTGCTTGCACTCAGGCGGCCTGCTTCGTCCCTCGCAGACGACGGCATCACTCTTGGCGCAGCTTTCGCCGGGCTCGTTTGAAGTCGCCGCAACTGGAACATCAGCGCCCTGCCTGGCGTTGTTTCAAAAAGTAAGGTTCGGTGATGGCGGCAACGGGGGCTTGATCATGAGGCCGGGCGCGCGAGTCGCCGATACGCGCTGGGCCAGTTTTGAACCGGTACACCACCGTGCGCTATTTGATGAGGAATTCAGAAGCGCATTGCGCAAAGATCGGGATGCATTGGAAAGCCGCTGGCTTGACGCCGATGCAAGGCATGACGCAAAACAAAACGCACGTCAGGGCGCAGAGTGGCACGCTCGATGGCGAGCTAAAGCAGTTGCTCAATCGCCGCACTTCAAGGGGCGCTATGGGCGTTGGTGGGCGCGACTGGCGAAGCAGGAAGCTACTGATATCGAAAAGCACTTCACCGACTGAACGTCATACGCAGGAATGCTTCATCGACTCGCCCCGGTGATCACGCTCGGGAACGGCAGAACCCCGCGGCATGAGCGGCCTTGATGTCCCAGTCAAACGAGACAAACTACGAGTACTTACGCAAACTAAAATGGCTCCGTTTCCGATAATGTTGTCGAGTCCGATTATCCGTGGTCGGCGAACCCATGCCGAGGAGTGTTGATGAATTCCTTTTCTGACGATGCGACCCAGATCGAGAAAGTGCGTCGCCTCAAACGCGAAGGCTTATCCATGGCCGAAATTGTTGCCCGACTGGGAGGAGAAACCCCGGGTGTGACAACTCGCGCGGCAAACGCACCAACCCTTGCCACACTGCCAACACAGCGCGATGCCGATCCCATAGCCATTCTTACCACAGATGCAAAACCACCTGCGCTGCGTGTAACACTGAGCGATAGTGCTCACCCGGCCTACCTGGTCAGCCATGACCTCGACGTGCTGTGGATCAATGCCGCGGCACGCCAACAGATTTTCGGCGGCATGGAAGAATTGCCCGCCGCGGCAAAGCGCAAACTGTTCCGCCTAATACCAGCCGCTCACAAAGAAAGGGCCAGCCTGCTGCGTTTTCACATTGCCATTGCAAAGGCGAGCGGCGATGTCGACGGGTTCAGCCGTGCCTGCCAGGGTCTCGATCCGGTGACCTATGCCCGCTTGCAGGCAATACACGCCGATGTTGCGGCCGAACCGGTGGCCCCGGGACAGTCAGTGCCCGTTAGCCTGCACGGCAAAGACGGTATCGAAACAAGGCACTCCGCTCATGCCACCCACTACATCGAAGGAATTCATGTCGTACTGTTACCGGCAAGCGATTCGACCGATGAATTGATTGACTTGATCGCCAGCCGCGACGCGGCACTCCACGGCCTGCTGCGCCGGCGTTTGCCGGTGCTGACCCACGTGGCTGTATTAGTCGCCACACTTGAAGACGCCGAGCGCATCTGCCTGGAGCTACCGCCGGAAGAGTACTTCGAACTCATCAACGACCTTTGGGACACCATGACACCTATCGTCCGTAGCCATCACGGTAGCTGCAGCAAGCACATCGATAATGGCATCGTTTACTATTTTCTTCCGCAACTGGACGCCGACTATCTTGGCAACGCGCTGAGCTGTGCAGACCAGATACGAATGGCCATGCGTACGCTCTCAAGCAAGTGGCGCGCGCGCAAGAACTGGCTACACGACCTGTATTTGAACAGCGGACTTGCGGAAGGGCAGGATTGGCTTGGTACCGTCCAATCATCGAGCGGCATCGACTTCATGCTGCTTGGCGAAACGATAAAACAGGCCGCCCGGATTTCCGGCCTCGGGCGAGCCGGCAGCATCTGGACCACCAAGAGTCTGATCGGAAAGATTCCTTTGGATCGACAGGACAGAGTCCGTTACGGCGTGCATCGAAGGGCGGCCGACGGACGAGATGTATTCATCCATTCCAGCTTCGCCACCGCGGCTACCATGATGACTCAACATGATTGCCGGGAAGAACTGTTGCATGACTTTGCTCGACTCGCCGTGGCCGAGGTTATTGAAGTTCTTCCCCCATCCCCGTCGCCATGAAATCGGCCGCCCGTTGGCACCTGACAGCTGCGACTCATCGCGTGCGCACGGTCTGCCTTGCAATGGTGTGCGCGCTTCTGGTCGCATGCGGGCGCGAATCCCCGCCGGCAGCGCCGCTGGATCAACCGGTACGGGTGATCACGCCAAAAGCAACACAAAAATGCGACACGATGGTTGCCACCGGACTGGTGCGTGCCGCCGTTGAAGTCCCCCTGTCATTCAAGACGCCCGGCGTCATCGCTCAGATGCTGGTGGACGCCGGCGCACGTGTGCAAGCAGGGCAAATATTGGCCTCGTTGGTCATGACAGACCTTGATGCTCAACGCACTCAAGTAGGTGAGCAGCTGGCCAAGGCGGAGCGCGATCTGCAGCGTGTCGAGTCTCTGCGAATCAAAGGCGTGATATCGGAACAGGCCGCGCAGGACGCGCGCGCGCAGCGCGAAGTTGCCCTGTCGGCACTGGCTGCGGCGAACTTCAATCGTCAGCAAGCGTCCATATCAGCGCCCGCCGCCGGACTCATTCTGGAACGCCGTGCCGATGCCCGCGAAACGGTCGCCGCCGGGCAGCCTGTGGTGATTTTCGGACGGCTTGATCGGGGCTGGGTGGTACGTGCGGGGGTGGCACCACGGGATGCGACGCAACTCGAGATCGGCGACGCCGTTCAGGTGCGGCTTGATTCGGCAGACACGAACAAACCTCTATTGCCGGCCCATATAACCCGCGTTGCAGCAGCGAGCGACGCACGCACCGGATCGATCGAAGTGGAAGTCGCCCTCCCGATCACCCCCGAACGTCTGGTTTCTGGCATGGTAGCCCGACTTGAAATTGACAGAAAGAAAACGCAATACCACCCATCACTGACCCTGCCATTGTCGGCAGTTCTGGAAGGCAACGCCGGGCACGCAAAAATTTTCATTCTCGATGCCGATCGCAAAAAAGTGAAGCGCCTCGATGTCCGCACGGGCCGCCTTCTTGATGGCGAAATCGAGATTATTGAAGGCTTGCCCGATGGAGCGACCGCCATCAGTGAGGGTGCCGCCTGGCTGAACGACGGCGATGCCGTTCGCGTACTGCAGTAACCTTCGACAACGACAAGGCATGCCATCGTGGGCCTGACTGAATTCGCCGTCAAACGCTTCCAGTTCACTCTGGTCATGTTTCTGCTGATGATTGCCATCGGCTGGAGCTCGCTGCAAAACATTCCGCGCGCCGAAGATCCGATCTTCCCTATCCCGGTTGTTGCCATCGTCGCCGTTTATCCGGGCGCCGATCCGGAGGATATGGAGAAGCTGGTCATCGATCCGATCGAAGATGCACTTAACGAAACCAGCGACGTCAAGGAAATTCGCAGTACAGCCAGCGATGGCCTGGCCGTTGTCAGCGTCGAGTATGACTGGAGCAAGGACGCCGAGAAGAAGTACGACGAAGCCCTGCGCGAAATCAACGCTGCGCGTAGCAAACTGCCAGCCGATCTCGCCTCATTGACCATCAGCAAGGCTAGCCCCGGTCTGGTCAACATCGTTCAGATGGCTCTCATAGGCCCAAACAGCAGTCCGCGCGCATTGCACGATGCGGCAGAGATTCTCCAGGATCGGATTGAGCAAGCCTTTGGCGTGCGCACTGTCGAAGTCAGCGGCCTACCGGGTGCGGAAATACAAGTCGCCATCGATCTGGCAAAGTTGGCAAGCTTCGGGGTACCACTGACTCAGGTGGTCGACCTCATGAAGGGCGAGAATGCCGTGATACCGGGCGGCGCGGTCGAGACGGGTACTCGGCGTTTCAACGTGCGGACATCGGGCAACTACAGCTCGCTCGATGAAATCGCAGCGACGGTCATCGCCGGAACAGGCGGTAACCGCCGCAACGGGGGCAAGATCGTGCGTCTGCGCGATGTCGCCAAGGTCGGCTGGGATTACGAAGAGGCGCGTTATGTCACGCGCTACAACGGCCAGCGAGCGGTCTTCATCAGCGTCACGCAAAAAGACGACATGAATATTTTCAAGGTGCGCGATGCCATCCTGAAGGAAGTCGACGGATTTCGTGAAACCCTGTCCCCGGATATGCGCCTGGAGATCGGCTTCGATCAGTCACGCAACGTGCGCAATCGTCTTGGCAGGCTCGGCAGCGACTTTGCAATCGCCGTCTGCCTGGTGCTGATCACGTTGTTACCCCTGGGCCTGCGAGCTGCGGGAGTGGTGATGATCTCGATTCCCTTATCGATGGCAATCGGTATTGCGCTGCTCTATTTCACAGGATTTTCATTGAACCAACTTTCAATTGCCGGTTTCGTTCTTGCGCTCGGCCTGCTGGTGGACGATTCGATCGTGGTTACTGAAAACATCGAACGCTTTTTGCGCCAGGGCTATTCACGCATGGACGCGGCAATCGCTGCAACGCGGCAAATCTACTTCGCGGTGCTCGGTTGCACCGCAACACTGCTATTCGCCTTCCTGCCACTGTTCATGCTGCCTGAAGGCGCAGGCAAATTCGTTAAATCATTGGCGGCCTCAATTACCTACACCATCATTGCATCACTGGTAGTCGCACTGACCATGATTCCTTTTCTTGCCAGCCGTGTACTCAAGGAACAAGAGCCGCATGGCAACCGGCTGCTGCAAGCCGTAATGAAGGGAATTCAAACCTTCTACCGGCCGCTGCTGCACGGAGCACTGAGCTTCCCGCGCACGGCCGTTGCACTGGCCGGACTGATTTTTGTTGGCGTCCTTGCACTGGTTCCACTCATCGGTTTTTCGCTCTTCCCGAACGCAGACGTGCCACAGTTCATGATCACCGTCGATACGCCTGAGGGCAGCGCCATCGGCGAAACAGATCGCGCGGTGCGTTTTGTCGAAGAGCGTCTGCTTGCTCGCCCGGAGATCAAAGACGTTTTCAGCAACACAGGGCGCGGCAATCCGCGGGTTTACTACAACAGCTTTCGCCGGGAAACCCGTCCCAACGTCGGCGATCTTTATGTGCAGCTGCACAAATTTGATCCCAAAACGACCCCAAAATTGTTTGATGCGATGCGTGTCGAGTTTGCCGACTACCCGGAAGCACGCATCATCGTCAAACCCTTCGAGAACGGCCCTCCAATCGCCGCGCCAATCGCCATACGAGTTGTTGGTCCGGATCTCGAGGTTCTCACTCAACTTGCAGAGCGTGTCGAGACCGTGATCAAGTCGGTTCAAGGGACGCGCGATGTCAGCAACCCGCTGCGCCTGGCCCGCACCGATCTTGATTTGAACATCGATACGACCAAGGCCTCACTGTACGGCGTGCCAACGGTTCAGATTGATCGCACCGTGCGTCTCGCCGTCGCTGGCGAATCTATCGGCAAGTTTCGCGAGGCCAACGGCGATGAATTTCCGATCGTCCTTCGCGCGCCCAGGGTGGATGGTCATCAGCGGCTTGATGTGCTCAATCAGATTTACGTTAACTCGGTGCAGGGCGATGCCCTGCCGCTCAGGCAACTGATTGATCCGCGTCTCGCCACCGCACCGAATTCGATTTCACGTTACAAACGGCAGCGCTCGGTAACGGTGACCGGGCAAGTCGCCAGCGGTTACAACACGGAACAACTTACCAATCAGATTGTTGCGGCACTGGACAAGGAAAAGCTTCCGCCCGGATACCGCTATCTGATTTCAGGCGAGCGAGAGGCACGCCAGAGCAGCTTTGCCGGGCTTGGCACCGCCGCGTTGATCGCAGTGTTCGGAATTCTTGCCGTCCTCGTGCTTGAATTCGGAGACTTTCGCAGCACCATCATCGTTGCCGGAGTGATTCCACTCGGAATCATCGGCGGCGTGCTTGCCTTATACCTTTCTGGCTATTCACTTTCGTTCATGGCCTTGATCGGGTTCATCGCACTGATCGGTATCGAGATCAAAAATTCAATTCTGCTGGTCGACTTTACGCATCAGTTGCGCGCGCAGGGTATGGAATTGATGGATGCGATCCAGCAAGCTGGTGAAATCCGCTTCTTCCCCATTCTTCTGACCTCGCTGACGGCTATCGGCGGACTCACCCCGCTGGCACTTCAAGGTAGCCCACTTTATTCTCCGCTGGCCTGGGTCATCATCGGCGGTCTGATATCTTCGACGTTTCTGGCCCGCCTGGTCACTCCGGCCATGTACTTTTTGCTGGCGCCAAAAATGCAAGATGCACGATGAGCGAACAGTAAAAAGTCGGCGCTGGCGGAACGGCGACCGGCGACATGCGTTCCGGTGCCTCACGTTCGAAAAGCGCCGATGCGTGCTTAAATCTCAGTGGCCAAGAAGGAATTCAGGTAAGGAGTTAGAAATTCCATGACACAAAAATCCCAAAAGCAATCCGATAACTCCGAATTCGACGTCGTCATCGTCGGCGCCGGTTTCGCCGGTATGTATCTGGTCCATATTCTGCGCAAGCGCGGCTTCACAGTTCGCGCTTTTGAGGCGGGCAGCGACGTGGGTGGCACGTGGTACTGGAACCGCTATCCGGGTTGCCGGGTCGATATTG
>CAZAGR010000021.1:0-14695 GCA_964484585.1 uncultured Propionivibrio sp.
CGCGCCTTCGCGAATCTGCTCAGCGACAGTTGTTAAACGTCCAATTGGCTGGGCAATCGTTCGACGCGAAGCATATGCCATAATCAAGCCAAACAACAAAGCTACAATACCGCTTCCTATAATATATTGATTGGCAACATCCAACGAACGGCGTCCAGACGAGAGCTCGGACTTCAACCCGCCTTGTTGATTCTGAACCAAGTCGCTCAAAGACTTATCCATCTTATCAGCAAGTGGAACAGCCTGATTAGTAAACCGGTACAAATCTTCGCGCCAACGCTCACTCTCTAAAATCAAAAAGATCTGGCTAGGCAAATCCAGAAACAACTGACGTTCTTTCTCAATATCACCCATGAGTTGCTGCTGATTTTTAGTGAGTTTATTTTTTCCCTGCTGTAAACGACTCCAAGCCTCTTCATTATCTCCGCGATTAGCTTCATACTCATAACGATATACGCTGTTGCGCGTGGTGGCATAACCGCGCAAGGCTGAAAGCATAGCGAGAAAATTACCCTGAAAATTAGACATATCCGCCATAATTACAAGGTTCTCAGCATTAGGGTCTTGTCCGCTTTGCTGGTCGATCATTTGGTTGAGAGCGATAATGACATTACCGGCATGCTCCACGCCATCCGTTGCAAGCATTCGATAAGCAGGTTCGCGGTCCAACTGGTCGTCGCGTAATTCAAACAATTGCTCCGGAAGCGGTTCCCATTTTTCGTAAGTTTTCCGAAGGTCTTCAAGACGCGATTTATCCTTAGCGTCGAGATAAGGAGATTGCTCCGTAAGTTTTGCAAGGTTAGATTCAAAAGCCTGCGCGGAACGCCGGTAGCTTTCACGGTAAAGCGGATCTCCCAATGCAAGGTAGCCGCGTACATCAGATAACATACGCAACAAGTTAGCTTGAGCCTGAGAAGCAAGCAAAGCCGCGGGAACGCGCACATCATCGGTATTTTGAATGTGCTTAGTGGCTTGCGCGCTGCTCGTATAACTCACCACAGCGCTGAAAAAAATCAACGCTACCAGTACGCCAAAGCCGATACCTAGCTTGGCTCCAATTTTCAGGTCTGCGAAGAAATTTTTACGCAACAGTTTGTCTTGAGGGGGTAATTGAGAGTTCATAAATGCCTCGAATGATTTTACTTAAGGGTAAGCGTCGAAGTATGAGGAATACGCGACTGAATAAATTACGGCTGTGTAAAACGCCAATCCTGAATATTCCACGCAAGCGCATCCCAAGGCGTGGGGTTGAGTCCGACAAGATCCACATTGACGCCCAAAGCATATCTATCCCAGACCAACGGAATCATTGCGGCGTCTTCTACAAGCATATCGTTCAATTGAATAAACATTTCCTGGCGTTTCGCGGGATCCAGTTCGGTCTTCGTCTGCTCAAGAAGATCGTCAAAAGCAGGGCTGCACCATCGTTCATTATTATTACCTATAGACCAGTTATTAGATTTCTGCGGGATTCTTTTACAGAGCCACGATTCCATAAAAGCGGCTGGGTCAAAGTTATCACTGGTTGTGGCAAAAATCGCCATATCTGCATTAAACCTGGAAATACTATCCGGATTAGATGTGCCAGCGCCAAACATAATACCTGCGTCGGTCTTTTTTAGTTCAACATCAATACCAATAGCGTTCAGATTCTCTTTAATGACCTGCTGAGCCTGTTGTTCATAAGGCGTAACATAAGCCTGGAACAAAACTTTCATTTTGACTCCATCTTTCTCGCGAAAACCGTCGCTGTTAGTGTCAATATAACCAGCCTCATCCAACAATTTTTTCGCCTTTTCTAGATCGTACTCGTAAAAATTATTTTGTGACAAGTATTGTGGCGGGGAAACCAAAATGGCATTCGCAGTGACGCCATTTTCATAAACTTTCTCAATAAGTTCTTTACGATTAATGGCATATGCAAAAGCCTGACGGATTCTTTTGTCGCTAAACAGCGGGTGCGGAACTTGTAAACTGGAATATTCTCCATCTTGAGATGGTTTGCCGGGGTCGGTAAAATTAAAAAGAATCCGCTCCACGCCAGTAGGGGTGGTGAGAAGAATTTTTCCTTTGCTATTTAGCGGTATTTGAGTAGAGGAAACCGAAAATACTATGTCTATGCTTCCTTCTTCAAACAATAACCGGTTTGATTCAGTTATCTCGCCGCCTGCGCGCCAAACAACCTGTTTGAAGGCGATCTTTTCCGGAAAACGATAGAAAGGATTGGGCTCAAATACAATTTTTGTTGTCTTAACTACTTGCGAACCAAGAAGAAGCACCTCTTGCGGCTTAATACCAGGGTCCTTAGCGCGATAAGGACCTGTGCCAATTGGAAGAATATTAGCAGGCGCTTCGCGTGCATTCGTAGCTTTATAGGATTCAAAAATATGTTTCGGCAGGATAACGCCGCGAATCCCTACAAAAGGCAGAGCCCAAGCTGGATTTACGTCTTTGAAAGTGACCTTGATCGTATAATCATCCAATGCCTCAACGTTCGTAATCTGTCCGTATTCAGAGGCGCTGATATTTACTTCGGGGTCAACAATATAAGAATAGGTAAATTTTACGTCATCTGCAGTGAAACGCTCTCCGTCTGACCAAAACACATCACGCCTGAGCTTCCAGATGACAAATTTATTATCTTTATCTAAATCTCCGTTTTCGAAAGATGGGATTTCCACCGCAAGAATAGGAGTTAAATTGCCATCTTTATCAAAATCAGCCAAAGGCTCATAAGGAATACGCGCGGGTTCAAAATCTGCGTTGCCAAGTGAAAAATAAGGATTAAGAGTCGTGGTTGCGTTTGGATGCCAGATATTTAATGTCCTCTTCTCAGGAATGGCAGTCACAGTTGCTGAAGTCAACGGTTCAGGTGTCTTAAGTGCGGGCTGCGAAACACATCCGGGAAGCAAAAAAAACGCGGCGAGCGCAGCCACCCCTATCAAGTAAAGATTTTTGTTGAATTTCATGGGTAATCCTTTTAAGGCAAGGAATTAAATTTTTCAAGATTTCATGAATAACGCCGAAATCAAAATTGCCAATCATCATACATGATTGGCAATTTTACCCTTAAATCTTGAGCAATTACAAAATTGAAAGGGGCGTTGTCAGATAAATTTTCCGCGGATAAAGCCTGCAAGATATTTACTAAACAAGGTTTCGTCTACAGGCGGGCAAACAATATCGGTTCCGGATAAGCCCTGCTCGGCTTGCGTGACGGAAAATATCGGTTCCGCTTCCGCGGATTTTCCGTCACTGACAAGAAATGACATCAAAGAATATAGCGCGTGAGCTGGGTTATGCT
The DNA here is from genome assembly GCA_964484585.1 of uncultured Propionivibrio sp. GTDB lineage: Bacteria > Pseudomonadota > Gammaproteobacteria > Burkholderiales > Rhodocyclaceae > JADKHX01. Next base: position 3,305 of record CAZAGR010000021.1, read on the forward strand.
CTACACTTTTGAGTCTTGCCTGCCACGCGTCAGCATCAAGCAAATCCACTGCGAAGCTTGCGCGGCGAAGCCACTCTGCGATGGACGGATGATGAAGTACTTGCGGTGAAACATAGTGAAATGCGCGGTTAACTGAATCTGGCTGTGAGATTAAGTGAACAATGGCTTTACTGGCATAGTCAACCGATGCGAGCCGCCATTGCGGTCCTGCTTCTGGAATCGCGCCGAGTTGAATACAGCCCTTAATAAAAAGCGGGAAATAATCATGCGTGTTCCAAATTCCGCTTTGACTGCTTCCGGAAATGATTCCAGGGCGATGAATGGTCACCGGGATTCCGCGGCTGCGAGCCTGCATGACCAATTTTTCAGCAGCCCATTTACTTTGAGCATAACCGCCTTTTAAGTGCGGGCTAAACTCCGGCTCGGTTTGCTCATCCACAAAAGGCAAAGCCGCGTAACGGATTGAATCAAATACTGAAAGAGTAGAAATGTAGTGAACCGGCAATACGCCCCTTGAAGAGAGAGTTGCGAGCCGTATGATAGTTTGCGTCCCTAAAACATTTGCGGGTTTGAGCGACTTGTAAGGGAAAACAAAATTTACCCACGCGGCACAATGAACAATAGAATCAATTTTCTCCGCCAGGGCGGAAAACTGCGCGGGCTGCATTCCCAGATTTTCCTGCGCGATATCCCCAATTATTATATGGATTCGTTCTGTATATTCATCCTGCCATAACTCGTGACGAACAAGCTGGGCGAAGAGCTTTTCGCGGGCTGTTGCAACATCCGCCGCGCGCACCAAACAATAAACAATAGTTTTCGGACGCTGCAATAATTCAGATAATAGATATACGCCCAAAAAACCCGTCGCGCCGGTAAGGAAAACGGAGTCAAGCGAGCGCAGCGCTTGCATTTTTTTATTAGGCTGAATGGCGTCATCCAGCTGAATATTTGCAAGGCTATCGCGATTTTTTTCAAGCGCATCCAGATCAGAAAGATCGCCATCCATAACGGCGGCAAGGCCTGCAATAGACGGGTTTTCAAAAAAGCGATAGAGCGGCACTTCTGTTTGAAAAGCGCGCCTCACACGAAAGATTAAATGCGTCGCCAACAGGGAATGCCCGCCGAGATCAAAAAAATTATCGTGGCGACCAACGCGCTGCACCCCAAGCAGATCAGCCCAAATGTCGGCAAGTATTTGCTCCGTCGGCGTTTGAGGAGGGGCAAAATCAGCGACGCCAGTTATCAAGACATTATTCGGTTCTGGAAGGGCTTTACGATCAATTTTGCCGTTGGGAGTTAGCGGAAACTCATCCAGTAAAATAAAAATACTCGGGGTCATGTATTCCGGCAATTTCTGTTTTAGATAATTTTGCAAATTAGTAACCGTCTCGTCTTTGTTCACGGACGTATTTTCATGTACTTTAATATATGCCACCAAACGCTTCTGTCCGGTACTTTCTACCTGAGCAATAACCACCGCCTGGCTTACAACATCATGCTGCGCCAATGTTGATTCGATCTCGCCCAATTCAATGCGAAAGCCGCGCACTTTCACTTGTTGATCTGCCCTGCCAATGTATTCAATATTTCCATCCGGCAGATAACGCGCCAAATCGCCTGTTTTATATAGCCTGCCAGCGCCAAAAGGATTGGCGACAAACCGTTCTGCAGTTAACTCCGCGCGATTCAAATACCCGCGGCTCAATTGCATTCCTCCAATATATAAATCGCCAGCAACGCCAATGGGCGCGGGCTGCATATTTTGATTGAGCAAATAAATTTGATTGTTGGCAATAGGACGCCCAATAGGTATAGGTTGAGAAATCCGTTTAACCGTCACCCGCTCAATTGTCGACCAGATCGTTGTTTCCGTAGGTCCGTACATATTCCACAATTCCGCGCAGATTGGGATGAGATCTTCAGCCAGCCGACGCGACAATGTTTCACCGCCGCATAAAACGCGGAGATTGGGTTTCCCAATCCAACCGCTGGCTAATAAAAGATGCCATGTAACCGGCGTAGCCTGCATCAACGTAGCGTCGGTTTGTTTAAGTAAACGATCCAATTGATATCCATCTTTTGTTGCTTCACGCGGCGCAATAACCAATTTTGCCCCAACGCTGAGCGGTAAAAAAAGTTCGAGCGCGGCAATGTCAAATGAAAGCGTTGTGATCGCGAGAAGAGTATCTTGAGACGTAATACCCGGTTTATTTTCCATGGCAGTCAAAAAATTGACAACATTTTGATGGCAAATCTCGACTCCCTTTGGTTTGCCGGTAGAGCCAGATGTGTAAATTACGTAAGCCAAATTCGCGGATGTGATCTGCGCGTCGGAATTGTCAACAGCCTCAAGAGAAATTTGCGCCCAATCACGGTCAATACATAGCAGCGTAATCTCCTTATTTAACTTAATATCTTCCTGGAAAACAGATGTTAGGTTTTCCTGCGTAAGCAACATCTTCACTGCAGAGTCTTCCAGCATAAACGCCAAACGTTCAGGCGGATAAGTTGGGTCAAGCGGCAAATAGGCGCCGCCAGATTTAAGAATGCCATACAAGCCAACTAGCATTTCCAGTGAACGCTTAATGGAAATACCCACGAGGACGCCCGAACCCACGCCCATTTTTTGCAAATGCCGCGCAAGTTGATTTGCGCTTTCGTTCAACTCGCGATATGTCATGTGCCGATCTTCAAACATAACCGCAACCGCATCGGGGGTTCGTTTGGCTTGCGCTTCAAACAATTGATGCAAACACAGATCTGACGGGAAATTTACCGCGGTATCATTCCACTCTTTTAAAAGTTTTTGGCGCTCGTTATCCGTTAGAACAGGCAACAAAGATATTTTTTGCTGTGGGTCAGCCAAAACACCCAACAGTATTTGTTGATAATGCCCAGCCATGTACTCGATTGTATCTGCTTCAAACAGGTCGGTATTGTATTCTATCGAAACAGAATAACCGTGCGCGGTTTCATTCACTGAAAATGTCAGGTCGAATTTAGACGTGCTGGTAGAAACAAACTCTTCTTGTGATTCTATGCCGGGTAAATTCAACGAAGACATGGCTGTAGTTTGTAAAACAAACATCACTTCAAAAAGCGCGTTGCGGCTTAGATCGCGCGCCACATGTAAATCATCTACCACTTTTTCAAAGGGCAGGTCCTGGTTAGTGTACGCGCCCAAACTCACTTCACGCACGCGCTGAAGCAGGTCAAGAAACGCGGGGTCATTAGATAGATCTGCTGGCAGCGCCAATGTGTTGACAAAAAATCCGATCAAATCCTCCACTTCGGCTTGAGCGCGATTGGCGATCGGCGTACCGACCATAAATTCGGTTTGATTGGAATACCTGTACAACAAAACCTCAAATACGGCGAGCAGAGACATAAACAATGTCACGCCGTGTTGAGTACTAAAAACCTTAAATTTTTCAATTAATTCGGTAGAGATGGAAAATTCACGCGTCGCGCCGCGATATGTCTGCATGGCAAGGCGCGGACGATAAGTTGGAAGCGTTACAGCTGTAGGAACATTCTTAAGAATCCTGCGCCAATAATTCATTTGCGAATTCAGGGTTTCGCCTTGCATCCACTCTCGCTGCCAAAGCGTAAAATCGGCATACTGAAGGGGCAACTCGGGCAGGGAAGCTTTTTCGCTTTTAACAAAGGCAGCGTATCCTTCGGAAATTTCTCGCAAAAGAATATTGATTGACCATTCATCCGTTATGATATGATGCAAATTCAAAAACAAGATGAATTGATTGGGCGCAATCTTTATCAACGCGCCGCGCATCAGCGGACCTTCCATCAGATCAAATGGGCGATCCGCTTCTACGCGCGCCCATTCGCGCCACTCTGAATCTGATTTCTCTTGCAAGTCAATTGATTGCAAGAAAAACGGCTGCGGGGCTTTAACTTCCTGATATACGTGACCTTCGACAGAAGCGAATACGGTTCGCAGAGATTCGTGACGCGCAATGACCGCCGAAAGAGCGTCTTCTATGGCCGTCATATTCAAGGAGCCATGCAGCCGAAAAACAATTGGGATGTTGTACATCGGACTATCTGGCTTTAACTGGTGCAGAAACCATAATCGTTCTTGGGCAAAAGAAAGCGGCAATCTTTCGGGTCTTGCGCGCGTAGAGACGCCATTTTTAATAGACAAAACAGACTCGCCCGCTTGGCGAAGAAAAGCAATGATCTCGGCTTTGTAAGCGGCGATCTCGGCTTTAAGTTCGGGTGATATGGAATTAGCCGGGGCTTTCAAACGTAAGTTTTCGCCATCCACCCAAATATTTACATTTAGACTTCGTAATAAAGCAATCAGATCATCGACACGACTCATATCATTATTTCCTGACGGGCGTCCTCATCGCCCCCTAAATTATTTTGGGAACCTTGCTTTGCAGCCCAGATTATATTCTCAATTTGCGTGGCGAGTTGGGCAATTGTCGGCGCTTCAAACAACATTCGCAATGAAAAATCCAAATGCAGCGCTTCGTGCATACGAGCAAATAGCCGGATCGCCAACAGCGAATGTCCGCCGAGATCAAAAAAATTATCCTCAACGCCAACATGCTCTATACCCAAAACACCAGCCCAGATACCCGCCAGTGTTTTCTCAAGGGAGGTTCGAGCCTCGACATGCCCTTCTATTTTACGGGATACTTCGGGTTTAGGCAAAGCATTGCGATCAACTTTACCATTATGAGTGAGCGGTAATTCATTCAACATTACAAACGCGGCTGGGATCATATAGTCGGGCAATTTCTGTTTTAGATGGTCGCGCAACTCTGCGACAAGATCTTCACCCACGGCTGAATTTTCCAACACTACATAAGCAACAAGGCGTTTTTCGCCAGCGCTATCTGCCAAGACCGTCACTACAGCCTGCTTCACCCTAGAGATTTGCTCCAATACAGATTCGATCTCGCCTAATTCAATGCGATATCCGCGCACTTTTACTTGAAAATCAAAGCGTCCTAAAAATTCTAAATTTCCGTCCGGCAACCAACGAACGCGGTCGCCTGTTTTATACAGACGCGCTCTTGGATTGGAATCAAACGGGCTGGGAATAAATCTCTGCGCGGTCAACTCCGGCTGATTCAAATATCCGCGCGCCACCCCCGCCCCGCCGATGTATAGCTCGCCCGCAACTCCGATCGGCGCGGGTTGGAGATATTTATCCAAAACATACAACTGCGTGTTATCAATCGGTTTGCCGATCGGTATCACGCCGCGAGGTTTGCTTCCGGCGGGAATAATATACACACAACAACCCACCACGGTTTCAGTAGGTCCATATTCGTTTATGAGCGTTGTGTCCGGCGCGTACTCCATCCAAAAGTTGACATGCTCCGCGTACAAATTCTCGCCGCCAATCACAAATGCGCGCGCGCGTCCGGCAACATCCGCGGCATTCACTTGCTCATTCAACAAGCGCAAATGCGCAGGTGTGATCTTCACAAGGCTAAAATCTTTTTCTTCTTTCAAAATCAACTCAAGAGATTCCACGCCCATTTTTTCAGGAAGTAAATAAACTTTCCTGCCTGCCAACAGCGCTGGAAATATGCTCGTAACCGTCAAATCAAATGAAAGCGAAGAATGCACCGGCGAACCCTGCCCGCCCATTGGGTACGCGCGCAGGCACCAATTCAAATAATTCGTCAGCCCGCCATGCATGACCATTGCGCCTTTAGGCAAACCAGTTGAACCTGATGTGTAAATAACATAAGCAAGATTTTCAAAAGTCACATCGCGCTGCGTATTGGCGTCCGTCTCTTTTGCGATCTTCGACCAATCACTATCCAAGCAGATTTGCTCGCCGCTAAAAAAGCGCAGCGCCTCGCGCAAATTTTCCTGCGTCAAAAGAATCGAAACGCCGGAATCTTTGATAATATATTTTTGTCTATCAAGCGGATAGGATGGATCAACGGGAACGTACGCCCCGCCCGCTTTAAGGATTCCCAGAAGCGCGACCAGCATTTCCAGCGAGCGTTCAATGTATACGCCCACCAACGCGTCTGATTTCACCCCCCGTTTTTGTAAATAATGCGCGAGCTGATTCGCGCGTCGATTCAGTTCGGCGTACGTCAGTGATCTATCTTCAAATACCGCCGCAATCGCGTCCGGAGTCCGCAGGGCTTGCGCTTCAAACAAGTCTTGAACGCATACATCTTGCGGATATTCCACACGCGTATCATTCCACTCTTCAATAATCTGGCGGCGTTCTGTTTCTGTTAAAAGGGAAAAGTCTGCTATATGCTGCTGCGGGTTTGCCAGCATGGATTCCAACAAATGTTGATAATGCCCCGCCATACGCTCAACAGTTTCAAAGTCAAATTTACTTTTGTCAAAAGTAAAACTTAATGCAAAGCGATCTCCCGGCAGCGCAGAGATTAACAAAGGGTAATTGGTTTGCTCGATGATACGGAAACGATCCAATTGCAAACCGCTTGGCGAAGAAAATAACGCTTCGTTAAATGGGTAATTTTCAAACACCAAAATACTTTCAAATAACGGCTTGCCTGCGGGCACAGCGCTCTGCCGTTGAATTTCTACAAGCGGAGTGTAGGCATATTCATTTTGTTTTACGTTTTCACGCTGAAGGTTTTCGAGCCACGGAAGCAGATGCGTTTCATCCGTAATGTGAATACGCGCGGGCAGGGTGTTAATAAAAGGACCTAGTCTTTCTTCCACCTTCGTCAATTCTGCGGGTCTGCCGTTTACAGTCACGCCAAAGAGAACATCCGACTCGCCGCTGTATTTGCCGAGCAGCAAAGCATACGCTCCCTGAACAAGCGTGTTAAGCGTCAGACGATGCTGACGGGCAAATTGAATTAATTGCGCGCTAAATTCCTCTGTAAACTCGGCGCGATATGTTTGATAACCCTTGTCTTCGTAATCACGATCAACGCCTAATGATGTAGCATCAGAAAAGTCCGCGAGATTTTCCTTCCAAAAAATTGCGGCTTTTTCCAAATTTTGTTGGGCAAGCCACGCAATGAATTCACGATAAGGTCGCGCTGAAGGAAGCGGCGCGTTTGGGTTTTGATATAAACCAAACACTTCTTTGAACATGGCGTCGGCGCTCCAACCATCTGTTAAAAGATGGTGGCACTGCCAAATAAATTGATAGCGATTCTCGCCAAGGCGAATCAACTTGACGCTGGCGAGCGGCGTTTGCGTTAAATCAAAACCGCGTGAACGTTCGCTGCTGAGAAAATGCGCGAGGCGCGAATCCTGTTCGGCGGGTGAAAGATCGCGCCAGTCCAATTCATCCCATGGTAAATTGACTTGCTGATAAACGATTTGCATAGGCTCGGGCAAACCCTGCCAGACAAAGGCGCTGCGGAAAATAGTATGACGATTAATTATTTGCTGCCAAGCCTGTTTGAAACGCTGCTTATCAAAATTTCCACTGACTTCAAAAATATTTTGAATAAAGTAGTCGCCCGAATCTGGCGCGTAAAGGCTGTGAAATAACATGCCGGATTGCATCGGCGAGAGCGGATAAACATCCGCGATATTTTCCCCGCGCCCGACGAGTCGATCTAATTCAATTTGCGAAAGTCTACTCAATGGGAAATCACTGGGGGTATATCCGCCGGTTTGCGATGATTGGCAGTGAGTCATTAAGTTTTGCAATGCACGCATAAATCCCTGAGCAAGGTCTTCAATTGTTTGGCGCTTATAATTTTTCTTACTATACACCCAGGAAACAACGAGTTGATCATTGACCATCGAACCGTTGATGTCAAGAAGGTAAATCAATTTCTCTTCCTGTGCTATCAAGCCATCATCCAACCCGCGCACAGAAACAGTTTTCAACTGTCCGCCATAATTAAAGCGGACTTCGGGTTGAGGTAAATTAGATAATTGCGCGGCGGTTTCAGGGTTTAAGTAACGCAGCGCGCCAAACCCTGCGCCCTTTTGAGGAATGCGGCGCAATTGTTCTTTAATTGATTTAATCGCTGCGCTTGTATCTGTGCCGGGTAGTTTCAAACGGACTGGAAATATAGAAGTGAACCATCCAACAGTTCGGACAAGATCAAGCGCGTCAGTTTCGCGCCCATGTCCTTCAAGATTAATCAACAGCCCAGATACGCCCGTCCACGCGAAGAAAGCCTGAGCCAACGCGGTGAGCAAAATATCATTGATCTGAGTGTGATAGACGCCGGAAACATCGCGCAGCAAAGATTGGGTCTCTGCGGCGGATAAAATTACTTCAACGCTGCCTGCGTCAGCGATTTGGGATATCTCTTTTGGAGCAGCGTAATCAACCGGCAAGGACTGAAAAGGCTCGGCGTTAATTTCCTGCCAATAATTCAACTCGCGTTTTATGTTTTCATGATGGGCAGACTCGATAAGCCATTCTGACCATGCTTTAAAGGAAGTGGTTTTATCGGGCAGTTGCGGGGTTTGCTTGCGCGCCAGCTGATCGTAAAGCGTCCATAAATCGGAAATAATGATCTGCCATGAAACAAAATCGATTACCGCATGGTGAATGATAAAAAGTATTTTCTGCGGCTGACTGCGCCCAAGATTAAAAAGCGCCACGCGGATTAAAGGTCCTACGTTGATATTTAACGTGGATTGCAATTCGCGGCTTGTTTTTTCCATTTCGCTTTGTTGCTGCGCGGGCGCAAGCGCGGCAAGGTCTAGTACATGGATAAGAGATTCTGCCGACTGCACATCTACAAATAGTTGCCGCCAGCCTTGGGCAGTCAACTTAAAGCGCGTACGAAGCGCATCATGGTGATTCAATAAATAGCCGAGCGCTTGGGTTAATAAATTTCCATCAACAATACGCTCTGCATCCATTAGAACAGATTGATTATAGTGATGCGGATTAATTTTATAATGTTCAAAAAACCAATGTTGGACGGGCGTAAGCGGCGCGCTGCCGAAGACAAGTCCTTGATCGGCTTCAATGGATTTATTTTTACCTGCAATTTCAGCCAGGGCTTCAATGGTTTGCGCCTCAAACACCTGTCGTGGCGTAAGGTATAAGCCTTTCACCTGAGCGCGGCTGATAAATTGAAGGCTAAGAATTGAATCGCCGCCCAATTCAAAAAAATTGTCATTGCGGCTGATCTGAGATAAACCCAAAAGCTCAGCCCAAATTTCAGCTAGCGCCTGTTCCGCAGGAGTTTGAGCGGGGGCAAAATCTACTGATTTCAGCAGGTCGGCTGCATCTATTTCCGGCAGGGATTTACGGTCTATCTTGCCGCTTGCATTTAGCGGAAGATCATTCAAGACCATAAATGCCCACGGTATCATATAGTCGGGCAATTTTTGTTTAAGATAGTTTCGAATTTCAGATATAAGCTCGTTTTTATTTGCTGAAGTATTTTCTTTAACTACTACATAAGCTGCAAGATGTTTTTGTCCCGTAATTTCATTTTGAACTACAACCACAGACTGATTCACGAGCGGGTGCTGCAATAATGCTGATTCTATTTCTCCGAGTTCGATGCGAAAACCGCGCAATTTTACTTGACTGTCAATTCTTCCTAAAAACTCTACATTTCCGTCTTCAAGATAACGTGCCAGATCACCGGAGCGGTATACGCGCGCGTCGGCAGATTTAACAAACGGGTTTGAAATGAATTTCTCAGCGGTCAAATTAGGTTGATTTACATAACCATGCGCGAGGCTTTCCCCGCCAATTAATAGCTCGCCTGCCACGCCAACAGGAACAAGATTATTATTTTGATCTACGATATAAAATTTTCGGTTCGGCAGCGGACGGCCGATAGGTACGCGACTAAAGGCAATTTGATTATCAGGCTGGTAGGGAATTTCAAATGTAGAGGCGGTAACAGTGGTTTCAGTAGGACCGTAAGCATTGAGCAGACGCACAGAGCGCATGGGAGTTTGATGCCAGAGAAGAATGTCCTCAGGTAACACGGCGTCGCCGCCGATGATGACCAGCCTGAGTTTTCTTTGGCGCGGCGGATGTTCCGCGGCGGCTCGCGACCATTGCCTCCAATAAGCGGGCTGAATATTAACGACGGAAAGATCGTTATCCTCTACAATTTTGGAGAATTCACTCGGAGTCCACAAGTCAGCGCCGCGCAGAACAAGAGCGGCTCCGCTTATTAGCGTCGCCAATATTTGCTCAACGGATTGATCAAAGCTATAAGCAGAAAACTGTAAAACCCGATCAGAAGAAGAAAGTTGAAAATGTTCTTTTATTACTTGAAGATGAGCGCTAATCGCGCCGTTGTCGATCAATACGCCTTTGGGGTTTCCTGTAGAGCCAGACGTATAAATAATATATGCGGCGTCATTCGCAGATATCGGTAGTTCAGGGTCTGTCACGATTTCTTCAGAGATCGCCTGCCAATCTGAGTCTATACAAATAACATTTTGCTGGGGAAATTCGCCGCCAGTGGATTCTAAAAATTTCTCTTTTAAATGCCGCTGAGTAATAACGAAAGATAAACCAGAATCCTTAAGCATAAATGCCAAACGCTCAACCGGCGCGGACGGGTCTAATGGCAGATACACGCTGTTGGCTTTGACAATGCCGATCATACCGACAATTGCGTGGACAGAGCGCTCCATAAATAAGCCCGCTACGCTTCCGCTTTGAATACCTTTATTGAGCAAATAACGCGCCAATTGATTAGCGCGTTGATTAAGCTCGGCGTAGCTCAATTTCTGGCTGTCATGACCTGGGTTTTGTAGAGCATATTCAACCGCAATTGAATCCGGAGAAGCCTCCGCCTGCATTTTCAAGAGGCGTTGAAGAGAAAAAGCGCGGAACTCAATTTCATTATTGTTCCACTCTTCCAAAATTTGGCGGCGCTCGGCTTCAGTCATAACGAGCAGCGGGCTAACTGGGCGGGAAGGGTCTTCCATAATTCCTTTTAGGGCATTTTTTATTTTTTCTGCCATACATCCAAACCCCAGATTTATTGATGTTCATTCACAACGGTTTGATTAATAAAAAGACCTTAGAGTTTCGTGCGCAGGATATGTATGACAGCAGAGTTAATTTAAAGCAAAATAAGTTTTAACGCAAAACCTTGTTTTACGCTATCTGTTTAATGATATCCTGCCTAAACTTAAGAATTGAATTGATCAAATAATTTATGTAACTCACGCGGGCGGGCGCGCGCAGTATCGGCGAGGCGCGCGCTGGCGTCGCTGATGCGGCGGCTTAAAATGTTAATCAACTCTAGCGCCAGATCGGGGTTTTGCATGGTCACTGCAAAGACAGGGGCGCGGTTCAATTCAAGGATAAGGCTGTCTTTCATCACCACGGCAGAGGAAGAACGCGGACTGCTGCCAAATAAAGCCATTTCACCAAAATAGGATCTGCTCCCGATCGTTGCCAGCAGAGTGGTAACGCCGCGCTTTTCCTGCTCGATACCCACC
>CAZAGR010000022.1:0-14566 GCA_964484585.1 uncultured Propionivibrio sp.
GCTTGGACTTGACAATTGATTGCATAAAAAATGACTGATTTTAGAGATTGTTTTATGCATTTAAATCAAATCTGCTTTCGCGAGAAAAGTCTCCGTATAGGCATTTGAACATGGTATTGGGCTTTCGGCGAATCGACCGACTGGTGTTGGGTGAAATAAGTCAGAACGGTACCGAAATGCGATACCGAAGGGTATTAAAAGATTATGCGGTTTTGTGGGAATCACTTCTGCGGATCTCGGACGCGACAGTATTCCATTCAAACAACTACTCGTCATTGCAGGAGTTTTCAAGATATTTCGATACCGGCGCGTTTCATGCAGAAAACCCGTGGCTGCTGGAACAATTCGGCAGGCCGCTGGGCGAGGGAAGGCGCTTTGTTGCCAGCGAGCTTGGCTACCTGTGGGAAAATGCACCATCATCAATTCCCCGTGCAATGCTGGTGAATGGCAGCAAGTATCTTGGATACACTCTCGGAACCCGCTTCAGAGACCTTCCGGCAACGTGGCCGGCACGGCTGGGAATGAACAAGACCTATTGGAAGAATTGGCATGAAAAACAAGTTGGTTCTTCTTGCGGTTGATTTCGCCCTTTTGCTGCTGGCCTACGGGCTCGGTTTTGCTCTTGCAGAAACATTCCGCTCAAGTCTTCACCTTGCACTCGGCGAGTACGGCCTGTTTGATGCTCCAACTGAGCGACACCTAAGTTTTTCACTGGTTGTGCTTGGGCTGATTTTCTGGCTCGGAATTGTTCAAGGCCACTACTACCGCCGTTCGCCATTTTGGACAGTGCTGCGCGACATATTTGTCGCCGTGTGCTTCGCGGCATTGTGTGATGCGGCGATCATGTACATGATGAAGCTGCCATTTGCGCGTCTGGCGTGGGCGCTGGGATGGATCGGCACTTTCGCGCTGCTACCATTAGGTCGACGCATCGCCGTTGCTTTATTGAACAAGCTCGATTGTTGGCATCGCCCGGTTTTTATAATTGGCAACGGTGAAAACGCGCTTGCAGCATGGCGCGCCATCGAATCGGATTCTTTCATGGGTTATCGCGTTGTACAAATCGCCCAGCTGCCCGAGAAACCCTTTCTCGACGAACTCACGAGTCTAGCCACAACACAGCAGGTCGTTACCTCAACAGGGGTTGATGACGTTCAGAGCTTTCTATCTCGTAACCCTCTAGCGCGCATTGTCATTGCGCTTGAGACGGAGGATATGTTGACGCAGGCGACGATGATATCCCGCCTCTCACGCCTCAATGCCGATCTGATCATCGTTCCGTCACTCAAGGGCCTGCCGCTCTACGGCACAGAACCTCTATTTTTCTTTGGCCATGAAATTCTTCTGCTACAGGTTAGAAATAATCTCGCTCGATGGCTTCCCATCCGCATCAAGCGCCTATTCGATCTTCTAGTGTCGGCGATTGGCCTGATTGCGATAGCGCCATTTTTTATCTGGATCGTTCTACGAATCCGTGCCGATGGCGGTCCCGCGATCTACCGACATCAACGCGTTGGCCAGGGAGGTAAATCGTTCGGGTGTTACAAATTTCGCACGATGGTCATCCATTCAGAGTTAGCGCTGGCAGAACTCCTGCAGCACGATCGAAGTGCTTCCGCCGAATGGGCCAGGGACTTTAAGCTAAAGTTTGATCCGCGCATTACGAAGATTGGAGAATTTTTGCGCAGGACCAGTCTGGACGAGTTACCTCAATTGCTAAACGTAATCAAGGGTGAAATGAGCCTGGTGGGACCGCGCCCCATCATCCAGGAAGAGGTGTCACGATACGGCGACAATGCCCATTTCTATTTTGAAGCGAAACCGGGCATCACCGGTCTATGGCAGGTTAGTGGCCGAAACGATTTAGGTTATGCCAAGCGCGTGCTGCTGGATACCTGGTACGTGCAAAACTGGTCACTCTGGCACGACATAATTATAATTTTCAAGACACTCCCCGTTGTATGGAAAGGTAACGGAGCATATTAAGGTTTGCGTTCGCTGAAATTACGGTCGTCGTCCGGAATCGAAAACAGTAACGCGCATAAAACCGAAAATATGAGCAGTGGCACGACATGGTAAGAAATTCCATCATACATAGAGTATGTGATCATGCTAATGATCATCGAGAAAATCAGGGCTCGCTCCGGATTAGTTGTTTGTCCAGCTTTCCTTTGCTGCCACAGGCGAATAAGCTCGCTACCAATCGTTGCCTTCGCTAGCCAAGCGAAGGCAAGCAGCCCTAGCACCCCGGTCTCAATCGCGATCTCAAGTATTGCGTTATGTGTTTGAGTGTTTTCGATCGGGCAGCAATGTGACGACAAATATCCTTCTGGGCCGTAACCCAATAGAGGGCGGTCGATGATCGCCACCAATGCATCTCGCCAGAGCAAGAGGCGAGACTCGCTAGACGCTATGGAAAACGCCCGATCTGCAACCGTCCCAATATGGCTGACCATCAGGCTGCTGAACCCAAGCCCGGCGATCCATGCAACAAGCAACATCACCGCAGCGGTCAATAACAGGTGCCTTTTGTTGTCGCACCAATAGGCAGCAACACCCACAAACACAAGCCAAGCTAATAGAGCACCACGCGAACCAAAGAATATCAAACCAAACAGTGCAAGCGTCGATAAAAACAGTCCGACCAAGCGAAAACGTGGGACCAGCAAGCTGAATGCAAGGCCGGAACAGGCCGCAATTGCTCCGTGGTAACCCACATGACGGATGTGAGAGTGATATGGCAACCAGGCACGGAAATCTAGTAGGTCACCACTGACGTGGCCGTAAGCAAAAAACACCAAGGACAATATCGCCGCGTGAACTAAGGCGATACTCAAGAGAATTCCCGGAACCACTACCCTACTGTGATTCCAAAGCCAGGCCCTTAAAATGAAACCAAATAGCATTACGCTGTATATCATGCGCAACCCGGGTACGCTGACAACCGGGTCGGCGGAAAAAATAGTCGCTAATCCCAGGCAAAGACTAACGGCAAGCCACGGACGTAAGTTATGGGCCAGCGTTTCGATCCGCCATCCCGGTGCAAACATGAAGGGAACAAACAATACTGAGGCTGCAAAAGTTATCTGATAGGAAACTTGAGCATGGTACCAAGACGCCGGAAATTCATATGAGGTAATCGTTGAATAAAGAACCAGAAAAAAACAAGCCATGAGAAAACAATCTCTTGCAACGGAGGTGCCTTTGTGAATCACAACGCGACTCGTGCTCACTTCGCAGCATTTCCGTCTAACCGCGCCTCACATGCATGCTCAAATATCGTTTTCACGAACCTGAATAGCGCAAAAAAGCGCTCTCCAAAGTCAAAGTAGGCTTGACCTCGATCAGGGTATGACCGGCACGTTCAATCTCACGCAATGTCGACCAAAGATCCGAACGACGCAGCTCGACAAACCATCGCCCACCGTTTTCTGGCGTCATTCCGGCGACCGGATGTTCACCGGAGGAACGTACGGTCACCAGTTCGTCATCTCCGACCAGATCATTCGGCGACTGGATCGTCTTCAACTCGCCCTGATGAATCATGCCGAATCGATCTGCCAGACGCTCGACGTCATGGAGCACATGCGAGGTCAGGAAAATCGTTCCGCCCTGCCGGCGATAATCCGACAGGATCTCGACCACTTCCCGGCGACCAATCGGATCCAGTCCGGATAGCGGTTCGTCAAGGATTAACAGACGCGGCTGCACCACCATGGCGTGGGCGAGAACGGTACGCTGCGCCATGCCCTTGGAAAATCCGCGCACCACCTTTCCGGCAACCGCAGCCAAACCGAATCGTTCCAGCCAATGCATGCAATGTGTCTTTGCATTAGCCGGCTTGATGCCATGCAGCGCCAATCCCATCGACAAAATTTCCAAAGGGCTAAGGTAATCCGGCAGGCTAGGATTCTCCGGTACGTAACCCAACCCACGCCGCGCTTCATGACGGGTGACATCCACGCCAAACAACGCGGCAGTGCCGGCCGTTGGTGCCATCACGCCAGTCAAAATCTTGATCGTTGTACTCTTGCCCGCGCCATTGGGGCCAATAAAGCCGAACACTTCGCCCTCACCGACCGAAAGCGTAATACCCTTGAGCGCTTCGAAGGACGATGAAGACCAGGTGCGCGGATAGGTCTTGCGCAGTTCGCAGATGTCGATGGCGAAGGTCATGGTAGTGTTGCCGGTTGCGGGGAGGTACGCAGGATCACTTCACCCCGGTCATCGAAGTCAAAACCAAAGCCAAACGGGTCTTTGGGTAGCATTGGAAGAATGCCGTTTGCTACCAATTCCTTCAGCGACGTCAGTGGCTTGCCGAAGCGCTCGCGATACGTCGCCGCTGCCAAGCGCAACTGGTGCAATTGGCGCAATCGGGACACGCGCATCTCAAGATATTCACGAAAATCCCTGCGCTTGGCCTCCCTGGCCATCGCCTCCACCACGCGGATTGCCAGTTCCGTGTCCTGAGCCTTGTCCATCCAGCGCGCCGCCATGTTTTGCATGGTCAAACGTTGGTCAGGATCCGGCAATTTAAGCGCCGCCTCACGTAACCACGCTGCGGCGCCGACGGCGTCATGTTTGTAATACCACTGATTGAAGGCATAGAAAAAAGACGGTTGGTAGTCGTAAAACCTCACGCCGCTTGCGCGGGCCAGAATCGTCTGTGCCGCATCGATTTCTCCATACTGGGATAAGATCGCAAAGGCGATGTAGTAATTGTCTTCGTGCGCCGGATTAAGCCAGGAAACATCCTCCTGAACCTTACCAAGAATCTTGAACTCCTCCGGTTGCATCCGTTCCGGAGACGCCACAAGAGCACGAATCGCGGCGATATTGGCCGCAAGATAGCGATCTCCCAAGGCCATAAACACCTGGACAAATAAAGGCAGGGCTACCTGCATTTCGACAGACACTGACTGTCGCGGCGCCGATTTGAGCCGTTCGGAACTGGCAATGAACATGCACGCCAATACCAAAGCCGCTACCGGCACCCACATCGATGCGCCCCGACCCGACTTATGCAAAAAGTTCGCCGTCACACCAGCGCCGACTATTGAAATTCGCGGCGCGTGAAAATCATCACGGCCAAGCTCAGCAAGAGCGCCGAATAGCTCATTGCCAAAATGAGGCCCAGCGCGGCGGCCTGCCCGTCGGGTGCGAGGCCGTACATGGGCCAGTTCCGCCAATCCAGCCGAGACAAATCTGGTAAGACCCATTGAATGACCTCGATGATCGGAGCGAAGCGCATCAGGTCAGCGTCCCCTTCGGCACCCTTGGCCAGATACTCTGCTACCGCACCGAGACTCTTGCCACCCACGGCAAACGCGAGGCCCAAGGCCAAGGGCAACATCGGGACGGTGGAGAAAGTGGCTACGCACAGGGCGAACGCTGCTACCACGGCCGCATCCAGCCACGTGCCGGCCACGGCAAACCAGAACGGGACACCGGGTGCAATCTCGAAACCTTGAGCGTAACCCTTGCCCAGCGTCAACACCACCAACCACAGCAGCATCCCGAGCAATATAGCGGCCAACGCAATCAGGCCCAAGACACCCAGATAACGTCCGACAATGTAATGTCCGCGAGCGACCGGATAGGTCAGCGCAAACAATACCGTGCGTCGCTCGATCTCACGCGCGACCAGTTCCTGAACCCAAAACAATGCAAAGAGGATCAAGGTAACTCTCAAGCCCGACAAGCCGACATCGAGTGCCACCGTTTGCGGCTGTCGGGGAGAAAAAGACGCAGAAAGATGAGCGACGCCGACCAGCAAGGCACCAAGAATCAGAATCGCCTGAATGCTTCGGCTACGAAGACCGGCGCGCCAGGCAGAAAGTAAAAATGTCCACATTCAGTTCCTCCGTTTGGGAATTTTTGGACTAATGATGAAGGATTCGTGCAGGGCGTGATTATGCGGGAATCGTTACCGGCGGTTGCACACCAAGACGATGCGACGCCTTACTGACGGCGACGGCTGGGTCGACCGTGATGTTTTCAAAGCACAGCATGTCGTCGAGTACGGCCGCAATATCCTTTTGCGGCATGTCGTACGCACCCCTTAGCACCCACGCCAGCTCTTCGATGACCGTTATTGGCAAAAACAACTGCTGACCGGAGG
The DNA here is from genome assembly GCA_964484585.1 of uncultured Propionivibrio sp. Classification (GTDB taxonomy): domain Bacteria; phylum Pseudomonadota; class Gammaproteobacteria; order Burkholderiales; family Rhodocyclaceae; genus JADKHX01. The sequence continues at coordinate 6,122 of CAZAGR010000022.1, forward strand.
CAAGTAAGTCTTGTGCAACCCTCTGCTGTGCCTTGGCAGCGCTGTCTGCATCGACTTCGGTCGAAAGCTCGGGCGCAGATGTGAGTGTCCAGTGCGATCACCGTTTACCCGCCTTGGCGAGATTCTTCGCGATCGACGCCCCCTGCAACGCCTCGATGGAGACTGGTTTCCCTCTAAAAATCAGTCGGTCAAACACTACGGATGCCGACTTTCTGCCGGCGTTAACGGCCGACTGGATCAAGATGCCGCTGCGGCCAAGTGCCAGTTTCACCTGTACCTGTGCACCGGGCACCAACGACATCTGCCGGCACAGATCAGCCGGTAACACGACTTGCCGTTTAGCCGAGTGAGTCATGGTAGTCATGGGGGAACCTTTCAATACCGCGCCGGAAGTGTAATTCAATCGGGCGCTTCGTTCAACCGTGTTGAACTGTCTTTGAAAAGACAAGGTGCATGAATTAGATAGTTCTCTTAAGTCACTGCCTTTAACTGGTTGATTATTAAGGCCAAAGAAAAGTGACTTTCGGGCGATTTTCGGGCTTGCCCCGATTACTTCGCTCACAATTAGTCCCTAAGCCCATTTTTTTCTCTTCACTTTCACGTGAGTCAGTGCGCCCATTCGGGCGCACCAAAAAAAGCGCACCCGAAGGTGCGCTTTTCATATTGCATAATGAAGCAAACCCGCGATCAGGACGCGCCGGCTGCCGTCGTTGCCAGACCGTTGGCCGTCGTAACATTTGCGCCTAAGCACGCATCATTGGTGCCTGTGCATTTGGCACTGACCGCGACCGCACCACCATTGCTGGAGCCAATGAAAGTCTGATTGCCCTTCTTCGAGCCGGAAGCAACCGCAAACGATGTCGAACCAACTTCGTTGTAACTCACCAAGGTATTGTTGGAACACTGAACATCAAATCCGTTCTTGACGAAAACCGGTGTTGTAATTACCGTACCGGAGCCGCCATTGACCGTATTCTTACGTGAAAGACCGCCGTCGCAGATACAAATTTCGCCAGTAGCAGGAGTCGTAGCGCTACCTGCGGCGATCAGAGCGGCGGCTGATGTATCCGGGCAAGCTGCAGCAAACGCGCCTGCAGAAAACAGAATTGAGATCGAACCAACCAGTAGTATCTTTTTCATTTAAGTTTTCCTTGAATTAGTTAGCGTTAGCGATGGCTGATGTCATCACATTTTTTGCATCCGACTGAGCAGCCTTGTTCTCGGCCTTTTTGGTGTACTCAGTGAACTGAGGAATCGCGATGGCGGCCAGAATGCCGATAATCGCAACAACAATCATCAACTCGATCAGGGTAAAACCCTTTTGCAGCTTGGTCATATGAATTCTCCTGGAGAAAGCGCGACGGATGTCGCTGTACCAAGTAAAGCACGGTTCGTACCAAGTACTCACTGTATATGAATCAACTGCTTAGATGATGCTACGGAGTGCCGACTGACAACAATCGTCAGTCGCAGTCCAAATTAGTCAGGCCGCGTAAGCAACATTCAGGCAAATTGCGTGGCCGCATCGGCGCGGCCGATGTCCTCAAACAGCTCGGCCACCGGAAAATTCAGTTCGAGCGACTCCAGTCTCAAGGTGTCATTCCACGCATGGTCATGCAAGGCCCAGTGGCCGTCTTGCTGCAAACGAAAGACCTCGACCGTCAGACTGTCGGTAGCGACCAGCACATATTCGCGCAATTCCGCGATGCGGCGATAGGCCGCAAACTTGCGACCGCGATCATAGGATTCGGTGGAGACCGAAAGCACCTCGATCAAGAGCCGGGGATATCTCACAGCATCCTGCGCAGCGCCGTCGCGGGCGTCGCACGAGACGGCAATGTCAGGGTGAAACAAGGCTTGGGCCGTATCGATGCGAAGGTTCACGTCCGAACCGTAAACGCGGAACGGGGTGCCGCGAAGTCTCGATCTAAGCGAAACGATGAAATTCGTCGACACGAGCACATGGGCGTTCTCTGCACCCGCCATCGCATAGGCGAGGCCGTCGTAAAACTCATAGCGGCCTTCCTCGCCCTGTTGCCAGTGCACAAAATCGTCGAGCGACATCTGTGGTTTTGCTTGTGCAATCATTCTGGGAACTCCGTTATGTCATGCCAAGGATTGGGTCAATCAGGCGGCATTGAAAATTTCCATCGCACGCTCACCGAGCGCCATGCCGTCACTCCGCTAGCGCATTCGACCATTTTTTTCACCTCTATTCGGAGCCGATGCTTGGAGTTTAACTCATGACACGCCGTTCCGTCAGCGCCGACTTTTGACTGTTTGACCTGTTGACTAAAGCGGTGAGTCCGATCCAGACAGCGACAGAATGACGTCTCACGCGGCAAAGGCTTGAACGAAATCAGCAAGCCCGACCGCCTCTATCTTTTCGGCCAGAGGAAAACGTCGCTCGCCGGGATAAATCACCGTCAAACTATCCAGCTTCAAACTCTCGATCGCCATATGCATCGAGCGTGTCGAAGCCGGTCGGTCGGTGTACTTGAATTCGAATCCATTACGTCGCGTTCCGGTCGCGATCAACAGATCAAGTTCAGCGCCACCGTGAGTGGCCCAGAACCAGAGGTCTTCGGGGTCGGCGGCGCTCACGCGGACCACTTCCTCCAGCGCGAATCCTTCCCATGATGGCCCCAGTTTGGGATGTCGTGTCAATGCGGGCTTGTCAGGAATGTCGAGAAAGACATGCAGTAGCCCGGTATCGCGGAGATACAGCTTGGGCGCCTTGACTTGGCGCTTGCCGATATTTTCATGCCATGGACGAAGCTGTCGCACCATAAAGGTCGCTTCCAGGATATCCATGTAGCGCCGTATGGTGGTGTCTGCCGCGCCGAACGAACGACCCAGTTCGGAGAAATTCATGATCTGCCCGTGATAATGCGCCAGCATTGTCCAGAAGCGGCGCAGGGACCGGGGAGCAATGGCAATTCCCAATGCTGGAATATCGCGTTCAAGAAAGGTGGCAATGTAATCCTTGCGCCATTGATGGCTGGCGGCATCGCTGACAGCCAGAAACGCGGGGGGGAAACCACCGCGTATCCAGAGACTGTCTTTCTGCTCCCCGCTGATTTCAGACAGCGAAAATGGCGTGAGTTCAATATAGCCAATGCGCCCGGCAAGACTTTCAGAAGATTGGCGCAGCAGGTCACGCGAGGCGCTTCCCAGAACGAGGAAGCGCGCCGGGTTTTGCGGCCGATCCACCAACACCCGCAACAGGGGGAAAAGTTCCGGCGCGCGCTGAATTTCGTCAATGATGACAAGTCCCGTCAAATCCTGCAGCGCCAGTCTTGGATTCGCCAAAGCCGCAAGGTCTAGAGGATCCTCCAGATCGAAGCGCGTAAGCAATACGTCGGGGTGTCGTTCGGCATAGGCACGAGCGAGCGTCGTTTTCCCACATTGGCGTGGCCCAAGCAGCCCAACGACCGGCTGCACAGCGAACCGATCTTCAATACGGTTGATCCAAGAGGTACGATCCATGGGTTTTTCCTTGAAAACTCTTCGAAGTATACCGAATTTTCAAGGAATAACCGTGCTACCATCGCTTCGCCGTGTCGCTAACGCCGACTTTCTATGCTCGGTGTTTCAGATTAAGACTTCATCAATCTGCGTCGGATCCAAAAACTGCTGAGCGTACTTCAAATACACTTGCTGCCCTACAAAAATATCAAACAAGTCCGGATCAACATGCCCATTTTTCTTGAAATTGGCCATGATAGCCATGGCCTGGGAAAGCTTCATCCCCGGTTTGTAGGGACGATCTCGGGCGGTGAGTGCTTCAAAAATATCGGCAATGCCCATCATGCGCGCCTGCAATGACATCTGCTCGCGCGTCAATCCTTTCGGGTAACCCTTGCCGTCCATGCGTTCATGATGCCCACCCGCATATTCCGGCACATTCTCGAGATGACGCGGCCAGGGCAGTTGCTCGAGCATCTTGATTGTGGCAACGATGTGGTGATTGATAATCTCGCGCTCCTTCTGAGTAAGCGTCCCGGCGCGGATGGTCAGGTTGTCGATTTCTTCTGCTGAAAGAAAATCCGCGTCGACGCCCTCCACGTTTCGCCAGCGCCGACCTTGCCCTATATTTCTGACCCGCTGCTGATCGGTTTCATTCATTGACTCACCGCCAACATTGCACTTGCGCAGAAATACACGTTCGTCGTCAAGCATCCTCGCCTGTTCAGCATATTCCTTCAAGACGGCGGCCTCCCTACCCGCATCAACCTTGTTTCTCAAGGCCAGCTGGCGCTGCAGCGCGGCGATCTGTGCATCACGCTTCAGAATCTCGAAACGCGTATCCACGAGGCCGATCCGGTCATAGAGCGTCTGGAGTTTGGTCGCTTTATCCACGACATGAACCGGTGTCGTGACTTTTCCGCAATCATGCAACAGGCCGGCGATTTTCAGTTCATAACGATCCTTGTCCGTCATCTGAAACTCGGCCAGCGGCCCTTCGGTGGTCTGATTGACCGCCTCAGCCAGCATCATGGTAAGCGCTGGAACTCGCTGGCAATGCCCGCCGGTATAGGGTGATTTTTCATCAATAGCCAAATTAATAAGGTTGATGAAAGATTCGAACAGCTCCTCAAGCTGGGTAATCAACAAACGATTAGTCAAGGCGATCGCCGCCTGTGACGCGAGTGATTCCACCAGCCGTTGATCGGCATCGGAGAACGGCACAACCACTCCTGAATCCGGATGCTGTGCATTGATCAGTTGCAGAACGCCGATGATTTCACCTTCGTGATTCTTCATCGGCACAGTCAGAAAGGAGGTCGAACGGTAGCCCGTCCGGCCATCAAAAGTTCTAGTTCCCGAAAAATCAAATCCCTCGGCGGAATAGGCGTCGTCAATATTGACCGTCTTGTCATGAATAACCGCGTAGGCCGCCACCATCGCATCGTTGGGCTTCCCGTGTTCATTACGCAGGGGAATTTCGGGAAAATTGATGACATTCCCCGAGGTGCCACCCATGGCGATCTTTAGCGAATCCGTGCGGATAATTTCGAAGCGAAGGGCGTTGCCGTCTTCGGTGACGCGGTACAGCGTGCCGCCATCGGCATGCGTAATGGTCTTTGCGGCGATCAGAATATGCTCGAGCAAACGACCAATATCGCGTACTTTCGACAATGCGGCACCGATTTCATTCAACTGCTCAAGTCTGCGGAAAAGATCCTCTTGCATGCTCACGGCACTACTCCTGCAAAGCTCTCATTTGATACACACGGCACGCACCTGTTTCAGATCACAAACACCCTGCAGTGACTTTTCCAGACCATCCATCTTGAGCGTCAACATCCCGTCTTCCAGAGCCTGCGCAACCAGCGCAACAACGCGCGCGTGATCCTGAATGAGTTTTTTCGTCGGCTCGGTCCCGATCATCAGCTCATGTAAACCACAGCGCCCCTTGTAGCCGCTACCGCCACAGGCATCACAGCCTTTGGCGCGATAAAAGACAAACTTGCCATCCCGACCGTAGTCCTTGAGCAAGCGCTCGCGTGTTGCTGCCACGGCCTTGGTTTGATCGGCCTTGAAGGTCTCCGTGTTGATCAGCTCGCTGCAATACTCCTTCATGAACAAACGGATTTCCTCTTCATCGGGGAAATACTCCTCCTTGCACTTGCACAAACGTTTGGCCAGACGCTGCGCCAGGATTCCAAGCAGGGCATCGGAAAAGTTGAAGGGATCCATGCCCATGTCGAGCAAACGAATGATGGATTCCGGCGCGCTATTGGTATGCAGTGTGGCGAAGACCAGGTGACCGGTGAGTGAGGCTTCAATGCCGATGCCGGTCGTTTCAGCGTCGCGCATTTCGCCAACCATGATGATGTCTGGATCGGCACGCAGGAAGGCCTTCATGATGGTCGGGAAGTCGATCACTTTCTTGTTGACCTGGCATTGACGCAGACCCTTCTGCGTAATTTCCACCGGGTCCTCGGCGGTCCAAATTTTCGTATCAATCGTATTCAGGTACTTGAGAACCGAATGCAATGTCGTTGTCTTGCCCGACCCGGTCGGTCCGCAGACAAAGAACAAACCATAGGGTTTGGAGATCGCCTCCTTGAGCTTCTCCAGGTTGCGCGGCAACACACCCAATTTGTCTAACGGAATCGGCTCACCTGCCGCAAGAATACGCATCACGACGTCTTCCACGCCGCCCGTGGTGGGTAAGGTCGCAACGCGCAGCTCAATATCAAGAGGACCAAATTTCTTGAACTTGATCTTTCCGTCCTGTGGCTTGCGTCGCTCGGCAATATCAAGGTCGCACATGATCTTGATGCGGGCGACCATGGCATTGCGATAGCTGGCCGGAACCTCGATGTACTTCATCAGCGAACCGTCTTTGCGGAATCGGACGAGAACCTTGTCCTTTCCCAAGCCCGGTTCGATATGAATATCCGACACACCCTGCTGGTAGGCGTCGACGATAATTTTATTGACGAGTTTGACCAGTTCATTGTCCGCTGCCGCAGAGACGTCTTCTCCGGCACCCTCAGCCTCACCCTCGTCCTGATCCAGTCCCGACAACATATCTGCCACGTTGCTGTCGTCTGTGTACCCCTCACCACCACCGCCACCACCGCCAAACATTTGATCAAGCGTCTGCTTGAATTCGCGATTGGTGGTCACGCGGTAAGCCAGTTTGCTGCGCGGAAAAATATTATTGACAACCCGCGAACCCTTGACCTGCTCCGGGTCGAGGCACACAACCATCACGCCTTCGGAGGTTTCCTCGACTGCCACCCACTGGTATTGCTCCAGATAATCGCGCTTGAGATTTTTCAGCAAGTCAGCGGGCTTGATCCGGTCGGCTTTGAATGACTCGTAAGGTACGCCAAAAAACTTGCCCAACGCTGCTCCCAGAACCGCTTGCTTGACCTGGAATTCACCGACCAATACCTCTTCAATATCCATACTCTTGCGTCGTGCCGTGCGCGTCGCGAGATCCATCTCCTGCACCGAAATCACCGCATCAGAAACAAGATGATCGTACTTGGTCTTGATGGTATGGGCCGGTTTGTTGCGCTGCGTAAAGGCGATGGCAAGGGTTTCGCCCAAACCCTTGACGCCTTCTTCAGCGACGGCAGCAAAAGGCACCCCGGCCTTGTTGTTGATGATCTGTACAACACCCATCAATTCGGCTTTTTGCTCATCGACGATCGGGGCGACCAACATTTGCTTGGTGCGGTAACCGGTGCGCTTGTCGACCTCTTGCAGGAAGCGCAGCGATGAATTGATGGCCTTCAGTTCAAGTTCGTCGTAAACATCGCGGATATTTACCGTCTTCTTCGCCAGTGCGACGTGCCCTGCAATGCTCTGGTCAGCGATTGGCAAACGCAGGTCCTTGAACGAGTTCAGACCCGTCTTGACCTTCGATACGATGGAGGCCTTGTCCTCACCGACAGAATAGATGGTCAGGCGATCCGCGTTGAACAGTGCGCAAATTTCTGCCGACAGTTCAAGCATGATCTCGTCAACATTAGCGGTCGCGTGGATCTTGTTGGTAACCGTCTGCAGATTCTTAAAAAACGTCAATCGACTGCCGACGTCCGTCAAGGCGGGGTCTGCACTGGTTGAAACGGGTGCAGCACTCATCGTTCAAGCTCCTTGTTTTTCGACATCGCGTTCAAGCCACCTTTGAGCAAAACCGCGTTAATGCCGCGTTGCGACAGCAGAAAAGTTGCCGCCGCGCTTCGCCGCCCTGTTTGGCAATACACAACGTAATGTTTCTTTGCGTCCAGAAGAGACGACGCCTGTCGGACGGCACTGATTGGAATATTGATAGCACCTGGCAGACCGTTGGCCTGAAACTCCGCAGGGTAACGGGCATCAATCCAGATTGCACCCTCCGCGACCTGCTTCTCCGCACTCATCGAGTCAACGCTCTTTATCAGCGGTTCGCGCAGCATTTTGTTGAAAACATCCTTATTTAGTCGCAACAAAACGCCATCGGTCTTCATGGTCACCGTGGCATTGCGCAGGCTACCCGCTAGCAACGCTTCCTCGCCGAACGCATCACCCTCGGTGATTGAAGCCAGATTCACCACCGCGCCCGAGATCAGGCGGGTGACACTGCAGCGTCCTCGTGAGATCAAATAATAATAATCACCTGGATCGCCCTGCCGAATAATGACGTCGCCCCGGCGCACGATAACCGGTTCGAATTGCTGCAACAAGGCGTCAATGTTCGCCACGGGCAAGGCAGCCAGAACGCCCGAAGTGAGGTTGGCCAGGGAAAACATACCCGACATGCGGCGCCACTCCGGGGCGACTTTGTCGGGACTCTCATCCTGCTGCGATGCCTGAGCGACCTGATCCCAAGTAAAAACGATGTCCAGAGGCTCTTCCTCCAAACTCATCACCTCCACATCCGTAATGGCTTTGGTGCGAACAGGCCGACGCCCATTCCAATACACCGGAAACAATGCGCTC